>PLDE01000040.1 GCA_003135035.1 Candidatus Dormiibacterota bacterium
GGCCCGCGCCGCAGTGAGCTCGGGGTTGCCGGCCTGGACCTGGTTCCCCAGGACCACCAGCTGAGGTAGCCCCCAACGCTCGAGATTGGCCGCTTGGTGGTGTCGGCTGAACTGGATACCCGCCTGGGCCAGGGTGTCGGTCGTGGGCGGATAGGCGTCCTCGTCGGCGCCGGTGACCCGGTAACCGAGCTCCAGACAGCAGAGGGCCAGTCCCGAGACGGCATATCCACAGATCCCCAGAAAGTGCAGGTGAGCAGGTGGTTCAGGCCACCCGGGAGGTGCGGTCTCAGCCAAACTCACCTGCTCCGGCCGGCTAGCTGCTGGAGCAGCGCGGCCACGTCGTGGGCGGCCTCGGGCCGGGCCATCGAGCTACTCGCGGTAGCCATGGTCCGCCAGCGTCCGGGGTCTTCCAGGACCTGCAGAACCGCCGCTTCCAGCAAAGGCGCGGTGAGATCCTGATCCGCTATCACCGACGCCGCACCAGCTTCCTCGAAGGGCTCGGCGTTAGCGCTCTGGTGCTCGCTGGCGTGGGGGTAGGGAACCAGAACCATGGGCCGGCCCAGACAGGCCACTTCAGCCAGAGAGCTGCCTCCCGCGCGCATCACCACCAGACTGGCCGCCGCCAGTCGTTCTGCCACGTCAGAGACAAACGGTGAGGGCTGGTAGGCCGCGCCCACGGGCAGTCCAGCCTCTTTCGCGGCGGCCACCACCTGATCGAAGTCGGTGGGTCCGGTCAGATGGACCACCTTGAGCTGAGGCAGTTTCCGGAGCAGGGTGGGCAGAGCGTCGAGGAGCACCTCGTTGACCCGGCGCGCTCCTTGCGAACCACCCATCACCAGGAGGGTTGGGGGAACCTCGGGGAGCTGGGGCCGCCCGGCCAGTTCGGCGAAGGAAAGACGCACCGGGTTGCCGGTGCAGACCACCCGGGCCCGGGGCAGCAGGGCAGCCGTCGCGGCAAACGAGCTGGCCACGCGCTGGACCCTGGGCGCCAGCCACTGCACAGCGCGCCCGGGAAGCAGGTTCTGTTCCAGGAGCACGACCGGAACGCGGCGGCGCCGGGCTGCCAGCGCCACCGGCACGCAGACGTAGCCACCGGTCGCCAGCACCACCTGAGGACGAAAGCTGCGGACCAGCCGAGCCGCCTGCCCGTAGGCCAGGGGCAGGCGGAGCGCCAGCCGGGGGGCCGAGCTCCGCGCGCTCGAGCCCATGCTGCCCAGGCGAAGCCCACGGAACTCGAGCCCAGCCTCGGGGACCAGGGTGGCCTCGGGGCCGTCGGCGCGGCCGACGTAGGTGACCACGGCCCCGGGGTCAGTCTGCCTCAGCGCCTCCGCCACCGCGATGGCTGGGGTGCAGTGACCGCCCGTTCCGCCCCCGGTGATTAGCACGCGCATTACCGAACCCCACTCGACGCTGTCGGGCCGAGATGTTGAGCAGGATGCCCGTCGCGGCCAGCGATAGGGCCAACGACGTCCCGCCGTAGCTGATGAAGGTAAGGGGTACCCCCGTGGAGGGGATAGTGTCGGTCACCCCGCCGATGTTGATCAGAGCCTGTCCCACAATCCAGATGGTGACGCCCCCGGCGAGGAGAACGCCCAAGCGGTCGGGCGCGTTCCGGGCGGCTCGGATACCGCGCCAGGCGAAGCCGGTGAAGAGCAGGAGTACGAGCAGGGTCCCAACCAAGCCCATCTCCTCGCCGATGATGGCGAAAATGAAGTCGGTGTGGGCCTCGGGCAGCAGTTGGGCCGGTGAAACCGCCCCGTTCAGGCCGGTCCCGAAGATCCCGCCCGCCCCCAACGAGTAGAGGGCCTGAACCGCCTGGAATCCGCTGCCCAGTTTGTGGGCGAAGGGATTGAGGTAGCTGAGCAGGCGGGTGGTCCGGTAGGGCTCGGCCCGCACCAGCAGCAGGGCCCCGACCAGGCAGGCCGCGCCCAGCCCGACCAGGTGGCGGACCCTGACGCCGGCCAGCCAGAGCAGGCCGAGGGCGGTGATCGAGAGGACGACCGCCGAACCGAGGTCCTTTTCCATGACCACCAGGAGGGCCACCACCAAAACTTTCCAGCTGTAGTTGAAAACGCCATCGCGCAGGTCGTGGATCCGGGGGCCCAGGCGATCGAGCCAGACGGCACCCGCCACCACCACCAGGAACTGGGCCAGGACGCTGGGCTGGAGGTCAAAANNGGGCCCAGATAGATCCAGCGCCGGGCGCCCTGCACCTCGTAACCGATGTGGGGCACCAGGACCGCCGCTAGCAGCACCAGGGTGACGATGGTCAGCGCGGGAGCGAGCTGGACCCAGCGGTGGTAGTCGATCTTGGCGCAGATCACCAGTCCCACCAGCCCGAGCGCTAGCCAGAGGAGCTGGCGCTCGAAGAAGTAGGCGGGGTTGCCGTAGTCGGTGTAGGCCAGAGCCTGACTGGCCGAGTAGACCATGATCAGGCCCAGGCCGCAGAGGGCCAGGGTGAGCAGGAGCAGCCAAACGTCGAGTTCGGGCAGGGGCACATGGCGGATCCCACTGCGGCTCCGGCCGGACTGGCCGACCGGCAGCCAGCGCTCCACGTGAGCGATCAATGGGCGCCCCCCGGGAGTCCCGCCGAAACCGCCCAGTAGGCACCCACCGCCGCGGCCAGAGCGGCGATCGCCCAGAAGCGCACGTCGATGCCCCACTCACTCATCCCGCCCTCCTCGAAGTGGTGGTGGATGGGGCTGGCCCGAAAGAGCCGCCGGCCGTGGGTGAGCCGGACGTGGGTCAACTGGATGATCACCGAACCTGCCTCGGCCACGAAGATGAGTGCCAGCAGCGGCAGAAGCACCAGAGCACCGACCTCGATGGCGGAGACGGCCAGGGCCAGACCCAGCGCCAGCGAACCGGCGTCACCCATGAAGACCCGAGCTCGGGGTCGGTTGAACACCAGAAAGGCCAGCAACGCAGCCGCTAGGCAGGCGCAGGTAACCGCCAGCTGGGGGCGCTGCTCCATCATCGCCAGAGCGGCGCAGGCGCCCAAGCCGGGAATGCCGCAGACGGCCGCCAAACCGTCTATCCCATCGGTCAGATTGGCGGCGTTGGCGGTCGCCAAGATGGCAAATCCGGCCAGCGCCAGGCCG
>PLDE01000221.1 GCA_003135035.1 Candidatus Dormiibacterota bacterium
ATCTCCCACCAGCGCTCCTCGTTGGGGTGGTTGGGTACGCCCTCGTAGATGACACTGGTGGTGCCGTTGGCCAGCGGCCCGAAGAGGATGTAGCTGTGTCCGGTTACCCAGCCGATGTCAGCGGCACACCAGTAAACGGTCTCCGGCTTGATGTCGAAGATGTAGTGGTGAGTGGTGGCCACTCCGACCAGATAACCGGCGGTGGTGTGGACGATTCCCTTGGGCTTGGCAGTGGTCCCGCTGGTGTACAGGAGGTAGAGCAGATCCTCCGAGTCCATCGGCTCGCAGGGAC
Source organism: Candidatus Dormiibacterota bacterium (assembly GCA_003135035.1). Taxonomy (GTDB): domain Bacteria; phylum Chloroflexota; class Dormibacteria; order Aeolococcales; family Bog-877; genus Bog-877. The sequence goes on from PLDE01000221.1 coordinate 293, forward strand.
AGGTGGAGGGATCGTCGCTCTCGCCTTTGATCATCTCGTCGACGTAGATGTCGCGACCAGCCTGCATGTTCACATCGCCGCCGCTGCGACGGGCCACCACCACCTGCTTGACCGAGGGGCTCATCGCCACCGCCGCGTCTGAGTTGGCCTTGAGCGGCACCTTGCCGCCCTTGCGCCAGCCTTCATCCTGGGTGATCAGCAGCTCACACTCCATGTCGACCAGTCGGCCGGAGAGCGCCTCGGCGCTGAACCCGCCGAAGACGACGGTGAAGGGGGCGCCCAGCCTGGTGCAGGCCAGCATGGCGGTGGGCAGATCCATGCACATACCCATGTAGATGCCAATGTGGGTGCCCTTCTTGACCCCCAGCTTCTTCAGCCCGTTGGCGAACCGGACGACGTCCTTCTGGAGGTCAGCGTAGGTGACCGTCCGGGTCTCGCCGGCAGGCTCACCCTCCCAGTAGTAAGCCACCTTGGAGCCGAGCCCCGACTCGACGTGCCGATCGACGCAGTTGTAGCAGACGTTGAGCTGACCACCTAGGTACCACTTGGCGTAGGGGGGATTCCACTCGTAGAGCTTGTCGAAGGGTTTGAACCAGGTGACCCGCTGACGCGCCTCCTCGGTCCAAAAGTCCTCGAAACTGCGGTCGTAGATTCCTGGCTGGGCGTTAGCCTCGGCCGCGAATTCGGGCGGAGGTGGAAACGACCTGCCCTCCTCCTGGAGAGCGTCGATCCTCTGAGCGTCTACGGTCATTTCTCTCTCCTAGCTTCCAAATCAACCCCCGCACCGGTATGGTCGAACGGCCAGCGCCTCTCCGAGCGCCCCGCAGCCTTCCCCCGCTGCACAATATCAGTGTGCTCGTGGGCTGGGCCAGCGCCATGGCCGCCAGGTCGTTCTTCCCCTTGCTCGTCCTGGGCATCTGGTGGCGGCGGCTGACGACCACTGGGGCCGCGGTCCGGGGTGGCTCTGGGTGGCCGGATCGCCACCTGCTCGATCATCGTCACCATGGTGGCCACGGTGTCCATCCCGCTGGCAACATTCCTGGACCGGCACTCGGGCTTGGCAGTGGTCTTGGCTCAGCCGGCGATAGTGACCGTCCCCATCGCTTTCGCCTGCATGGTCGGAATATCTCTGTTCCGGCCCAATCCCCCTGCCGGGGTGGCCGCCAAGTTGGTCCGGCTGCACGCTCCGGAACGGCTCGGTCTGCGGCGCGAATACATCCCTGAGTGAGGTCGGCCAGGGCAGCTCAGTAGCCGGCCCGGGGATCGGCGCGATTTGCCAATGCTTCTCCGGCGAGCCAGCGGTGCAACTGCTCGGCGAAGAGCTCCGAGGTCCGCCGGGCTAGATGGGGCGAGCTCCAGCTCAGGTGGGGGCTGATGTGAACTCCGGGAGTGTTCCAGAGAGGAGACCCGGCGGGAAGTGGTTCCTCGACGAAGGCGTCGAGGTAGGCCGCGGCAGGACGGCCCTTGGCGATCCCCGCCAGAAGAGCCGTCTCATCGATCAAGCCGCCCCGAGCGACGTTCACCAGAGCGCTCTGATCGTTCAGCTCGGAGAGCACCCCTTCGTTGATGACGCCCTCGGTCCGAGCGGTGAGGGGCGCGACCAGGATCAGAGCATCCGCGCCGCGACAGGCACCGGCCAGGTCCGCCGTCGCGAAGACCTCGGCCACACCGGGCGGATCGGCCTTACTCGGGTCCCGCCGTACTCCGCTGATGCGGCAGCCGAACGGGATGAGCCGGCGGGTCACCTCGGCGGCGATCGCTCCCAGGCCGAAGAGAACCACGCTGAGGTCGCCCAGCTCGCGGAGGCTGATCTGCTCGAACTGACGGCGGTTCTGCAATTGCTCGAGCTCCGGCAAGCGCTTGCAGTGTTGCAGGAGGCGAGCCACCACAAACTCCGCGATGGGAACGGCTGTCACCCCCGCCGAGTGGGTCAGGGTGATCTGGCCCCGGTCCAGGAACAGCGGTGCCAGATGATCGATCCCAGCGCTGGCGGTGTGCACCCAACGGACCTCGGGGTGACTCTCCAAGGCAGCCGGGAGCTGGTCCTGGGCGACGCCACTGGAGGATTGTGGAAAGAGGCGCCAGATGACGTCGAAGTCGCCCAACATGGCGAGATCAGTGTTGCGTGGGGCGACGACGATTTCCGCCCCGTCCCCCGGGACTAGGCGCCGGACAAGGTCAAGGTCCGGAGCGGGAAGTTGGCCCAGTACCAGACAGCGCACCGGGCGGGTCGGCGCAGAACTCAATCGTTTCTCTCATGGGGATCGGGCTGCTTGGGCGCTTCCGGGCTGAGCGCGGCCGCGACCGCGCTGCCGCCAACATCTCTCCCCATCCGCCGCCATCATGTTGCCATGGATCAACCACCCACTCCCTTCGTCAGCGCCGCCTGGTTAGTGGAGCACCTCCGCGATCCCGATCTCGCCATCCTCGACGTGCGCTGGGCTCTTCCCGACGGCGCAGATCGCGATGCATTCCTGGCCTCGCACATCCCGGGAGCTCGCTTTGTCGACCTGGACCAGGAGTTGGCTGGCCCACCCGGCACCGCCGGCCGGCACCCACTGCCTGCGCCGCAACGTTTCACGCAGGCGATGCAGGCCGCGGGCGTCTCCCAGGTGGGCCGGGTGGTCGCCTACGATGGTGGAAGTGGTGCGGCTGCCCGTGCCTGGTGGCTGCTTCGAGCCGCCGGGCACGCTCGGGCCATGGTCCTCGACGGCGGCCTGCCGGCATGGATCTCGGCCGGTGGCGAAGTTGAGGCGGGTGAGGTCGCGGTGGAGCCCGGCGACTTCGTTGCCGCCTCCTTTCGAGGCTGGGTCTCTGCTGACCAGACCGCCGAGATCCTAGAGGCTGGCGCGGTCGTACTGGACGCCCGTACTCGGGAGCGTTACCACGGCGCACCCTCCCCCTTGGACCCCCGTCCCGGACACATTCCCGGTGCTCGCAATCTGCCCTGGTCGGACGCCTATCAGGACCGCCGCGTGGTGGCCCCCAAAGATCTCGCCGGACTGGTCAGGAGCGCCGCCGGGACGAAGAAGCCTGCTATCGCCTACTGCGGCTCGGGAGTCACCGCCTGCAGCTTGATCCTGGCCCTGGAGTCCGGTGGATTTGAGGATGTGCTGCTCTATCCCGGTTCCTGGAGCGAGTGGGCTCAGGACCCCAGCCGGCCCGTCGACGAGGGAAACGCGAAGTAGAGGATCCCTCACTCGCGCCGACTGACCTTGTAGGCGGTAGCTTGCTGCAGAGGACGCAGGACGATCTGATCGAGGTTGACGTGCGGCGGTCTGGTAGCGGCGAAGGCCACCACGTCGGCGATATCCGCCGCCGTCAGGGCGGTCACGCCGCGATAGACGGCAGCGGCCCGCTCACGGTCGCCCCCGTAGCGATTGAGGGCGAAGTCGGTCTGGACCATCCCCGGGGAGACCTCGGTGACCCGCACCGGTCGTCCGACGAGTTCCAATCGCAGCGTCTGGCAGATGGCGTGCACCGCATGCTTGGCGCTGGTGTATCCGGCGCCTCCCTCGTACACCTCGAGGCCGGCAGTCGAGGAGATGTTGATGATGTGGCCCCGACCGGAAGCCTCGAGGGCGGGGAGCAGGGCACGGGTGACCTGCATCAGGCCGAGCACATTGACCTCCCACATCCAGCGCCAGTCGGCGCTCTCCGCGTCAGCCACAGGATCGGCCCCCCGGGCACCACCGGCATTGTTGATCAGGATCTGGGCATCGCCGGCGCCAGAGCAGAACTCGGCCACACTGGCTTCATCGCTGACATCGACCACCTTTCCCTGAGCACCAAGTTCCGCGGCCAGACGCTGCACCTGGTCGCCGCGCCGAGCCCCCAGGAGCAATCGGTAGCCTTCTTGGGCCAGGCGCCGGGCGATCGCCTCGCCAATGCCTGCACTGGCGCCCGTGACTACCGCCAGGCCGCGGGTCGAGCCGCTCGGCTTGTCGGCGCCCGACTCAGCCTTCATACCTCACCTCCCCACCTGAGTTGACCTTCATCCCAGCCTAGGCGGTACTGCCCTGCCCAGCTCTCGCTCCAGGGCCTCGCCATCGGTAACCGGGAGGCGGCAGATGAAGCCTCGGCACACGTAGGCGGTCAGGCACCCGTCGATCTGAGTTCGCTGGAATACCAGCGGGGGCCCGGAAGTCGCCTCCCGCTGACCCGGCGCCAAGCGACCTACGCCCACCGCCAGCTCTGGCCGCAGACGAGAACGAGCACGCTCTAGAAGCGGCCAATGAGCGCGGTCCTGATCAGAGCAGATCAAGGCCAGCTCGATCTGGCCCGACTCTAAAACCGCCATGACCGAGAGCAGGGCCGCAAAGGCCGACGGGAATCGTTCCATCGCGGTCGTCATCGCCGAGAGAAACTCGGTGACGCGGATGCGCCAAGAGTCATCTCCGGTGAGGGCATGGAGCCGGAGGCAGAGTTCAGCCATCTGGGAGACGCCGGATGCCTGGGCGCCATCCTCCAGACTCCGGGGCCGCACTTTGAGATTGCGGTCGTGGTTAGCCGGGCTGTCGAACCAGCCTGGCCCCTCCGGGTCGGCGTACTCGGCCTCGATCCGAGTGGCCTGCTCGAGCGCCAGATCGAACCAGCGGCCCTGGCCGGTGACTTCGTGGAGCGCCAGACAGGCCAAGGCGAACCCAGCTAGGTCCTCCAGGGTGGCGCTAAATCGGGCCGCCGTCCCATCGAAGAGATGGCAGAGCCGACCGTCGACGCTGGCCTGGTTGACGATGACATCCGCGCCGCGGAGCGCCTCCTCCAGATAGCCGGACTCGCCCGTCGCCAACGCCAGTTCACTCAAGGCGACTATGGCAAGGGCATTCCAGCCCACGATCAGCTTGTCATCTCGCCCCGGCGGTGGACGCCGCGAGCGCACCATGGCCAGCTGCCGCACCATCGTCTGGCGGGCTGAGGTCAACTCACCCTCCGCCAGGCTGGGCACCTCCGCGTGGGCCCCGCCGCGAAGCACCATGTCTCCCTGCTCGGTCCGGGCATCTCCCGGCCCACCGAAGAGAGTGATCGCCAACTGCAGGCGGTCCTGACCCAGGGCCTCGACAAGTTCAGCCTCGCTCCAGGCGTAGTAGGCGCCCTCACCCTGCTCAGTATCGGCGTCTAGGCTGGCCGCGAAGCCACCGGCGGGAAGTCGCAGCTGATCGATCAGGAAGTCAGCGGCTCGACGGGCCATGTCGAGGTGGGCGGCCTTGCCGCGCGCCTGCCAGCTACGGAGGTAGAGGCGGAGCAGTTGGGCGTTGTCGTAGAGCATCTTCTCGAAGTGGGGCACGGCCCAGCGTTGATCGACGCTGTAGCGGTGGAAGCCCTCGCCGAGATGGTCCCTGATCCCGCCCTGGGCCATCGCCTGGAGAGCGCTCTGCACCACCTCCCCCGCCGGCTGGCTCTGACTGAGAGCTTCGCGGGTGAGTAGAAAGTCGAGAGCGGCGCATTGGGGGAACTTCGGCGCTCCGCCAAAGCCCCCGTACTCGCGGTCGACGCCGCGGAGCAACCTCTCCTCAGCGCTGGCCAGGATCTCGGCCATCCTCATTCCGTCGAGAGGCGCCGGGACCAAGGGCGCCGGGGCCAGCGCCTGGGTCAGCCGTTCGGCGCTGGCGACCACCTCCTCCCGGCGGTCGCGGTAGGCGGCCGCCAGCGACTCCATGACTCGGCGAAATCCGGGTAGTCCGGGGCGGTCGTCCGGGGGAAAGTAGGTGCCCGCGAAGAAGGGCCTCCCGTCGGGGAGCAGAAATACGGTCATCGGCCAGCCCCCGCCGCCGGTCAGGGCCTGGAGGGCGTCCATGTAGATCCGATCCACGTCGGGTCGCTCCTCGCGGTCGACCTTGATGTTGACGAAGAGACGGTTCTGAATCGCGGCAAGGTCGGGATCCTCGAAGCTCTCATGGGCCATCACGTGGCACCAGTGGCNNTCCCCCCAGGGGTACCAGTCGACGGGGTTGTTCTGGTGCTGGCGAAGGTAGGAACTGGTCTCTCCTGCTAAGCGGTTCACGCGAGGAACGTACTCCCCGCAGCTGCTTCTAGAACGGGGCGCTTCGAGGCGACTGCGACAATCGGCCCGTGACTTGGGGAAGAGGCGACACTGCCGGAGACCTCCCCCCTCTCCCGTTGAGGATCGGCCTTAACACCGTCGCCGCCGGAGTCCGCGCCCTGGGTCGCCACCGCTACCGGCTCTCCGACCCGATCGCGAATGCCTCATTTGCGCTCCAGCCGTCCCGGCGGCGGACGACCATCCGCAACTTCCGGGCTGTTTTCCCGGAGCTCAGCCGGGCGGAGGCGCGTCGGCTGGCCGCCCAGAGCTATCGGGAGTACGCCCGCACCTCCATCGATTTCCTCTACGTCCACCACCTGTCCCGGAACCGGATCTTCGCCGAGATCCGGACGGTCGGCGTGGAAGCCAACTTCGCGAGCCTCCAGCTCCAAGGCAAAGCCGGGATCCTCGTCGTGATCCACCATGGCAGCTGGGACGTGCCGGCCGCCGCGTCGGTCGTGCGTGGCATCGAACTGACCTCGGTTATGGCAGATGAGGGCAGCCCCTGGCTCTCCCAGCTGGTGATCTGGGCGAGGCGGGAGATCGGCGTGGAGGTGGTGCTCGTCTCGCGCTCGCCCTCCACCCTGTTGCGAAAGCTGCACCGAGGGGGATGGGTGGCGTTGGTCGCCGACATTCCCGGCGACACCCCCTCGGTTGAGGTCGACTTCCTGGGTCACCGCACCCGCTTCTCCGCCGCCCCCGGAATCCTGGCGGCGCGAACTGGGACGGTCCTGGTTCCAGCGACCTACGTGCGCCGGCCGACCGGGGGCTATCTGATCGAGGTCCATCCCCCAGTCGCGATCGAGGCGGACGTCGATCCCGCCGAGGCCGTGGGACGGGTGATTCCCGTCTTCGAGGCGGCGGTGAGGCGCTGGCCGGAGCAGTGGTATCCCTTCGGCAAGGACCTTCTGGTTGACCTCCCGGACGCCTGAGTTGGAGGCGCCGGATCTCAAACTGGCCTGGTTCGGACATGCGCTAGGAACCCGCGGCGACGGGCTGACCACATATTCGGCGGATGTGGTAGGCGGCCTCTTGGGGCGGGGCGCTGAGGTGTGGTTCCATCACGCCAGCCGGGACGGCACTGTCACCCCGGTGGACGCGTCCCACACGGTGAGTTGGCCGACCTGGCGTTTCAAGACGGTTACTGTGGCCCAGCCAGGATTCCGGCGCAGCCTGGCTGGCTGGCTCCGCGAAGTGCAGCCCCAAGTGGTCCACGCCTCGCTCAGCTTCACTTTGCAAGACGGCTGGCTGGGGCGCCAGGCGCGAGCCTCTGGAGCGGCGACGGTGGCCACCTTCCATCTTCCCTTTGGCCGACCCGGAAGTGGACGGGGGCTGGTCATGCGCGAGCTGCATCGCTTCTGGGCGCCCCGCCTGCGCGCCTATCAGCGCGTCATCGTCTTCTCCGAGGACCACCGGCAACGGCTCAGCTCGGTCGGGGTCGATCGAGCCCGGATCGAGGTGCTTGCCAACGCAGTCGACGTCGAGCTCTTCCAGCCAGGGATCTCCACTCTGCGGGAGAGCCGGCTTCCCGGCGCCAGCCTGGTCGTTGGCTACGCCGGTCGGCTGGATCCCGAAAAGGGGGTGAGGGAGCTCCTCCAAGGGTTCCGGGCGGCGAACCTGGGCCCGGAAGCTCGCCTCATCGTGGCCGGACAGGGAGCCCTCCTGGCCGAGGTTCTCGCCGCCGAAGAGGACCCTCGGGTCGTCTACCTGGGCCAGCTGCTCACGCTCCAGCAGAGGGTCGACTTCTGGCGCGCTGTCGACGTCTTCTGTCTGCCCTCGAGTGCGGAGGGGCTCTCGATCGCCCTCCTGGAAGCCATGGCCAGTGGCTGCGCGGTGGCTGCTACCCCAGCTGGCGGCGCCTCGCCGCTGGGCAATTCCGTGCACCCTCTAGAGCCGGAGAGGCTGAGCCAGTCGATCGCCGAGTGGCTCGCCAAGCTTGACCAAGACCGCCACGAGCGAGACCGGTTCGGGCGGTCAGCACGCGACCAAGCGGTGCGTCATTATGGAATGGCGGCCATGCTGGATCGGCTTCTGGAGATCTACGGCGACTGCCAGGCGGACCTCGAGTGACCGTCGGACGGCGGAACAGCGCGGGCGAGCAGATCATCCGATCGACGGGGAAGCGGGTGACCCCGTCTTGCCGCCCCAGAGCGAGGAGTAGACGGTGGACGATTTGCCCCGAGCCCGAGACAGCTTGAGCGGGGCAGAGCTGAACCGCAACCCGGCCGGCCGGGCTCCCGCTGCCTCGTCCATCCTCTGGCGTTGCCATCTCACGGCGGGGGCTTAGTGCCGAGCAAGCCGGCGACGGCTCTGGTCGTCGACAGTGGCGCCTGCCTGCCGCCGGCGCTCGGGGAGTCGCCCTGGATCAGCGTCGTCCCCATGTCCATCGAGATCGACGGCCGGATCATGCGAGATGGCATCGACATCTCCGCCCCCGAGCTTTACCGGCGGCTGGCTGGACCCGGGCCGCTACCCACCAGCAGCTCCCCCTCCCCTGGGGATTACCTCAAGGTTTTCCGGGCGATCCAGAGCTCCGAAGTGGTCTGTCTGACCATTCCCGAGCGCTACTCGATGATGGGCCGCTCAGCGCGGGTAGCGGCCGAGATGCTGCGCAGCGAACTCCCCGAGAAGAAGATCGAAATCCTCGACACGGGCACCGCCGCCGGTGGCTACACCCTGGTGGCCGAGGCTGCTGCCGCTGCCTGCGCCGCCGGGCTGGAGCAGGAGCGGGTGGTCGCCCATGTGCGGCAGGTGGCGGCTAGCGTCCGGGTGATAGCCGCCCTCGAGACCATGCGTTTTCTGGTGCGCAGCGGTCGCGTCCCCGCCCTCGCCGGACTGAGCGGAGATCTGCTCCATGTGCGGCCCCTGTTCGCCTTCGCTGGCGGCGATGTCCGCCGCCTCGGCCTGGTTCGAGGAACCCGACGCGCACTGCGGGCGGTGGCCGAGCACCTGCGCGAACAGACGCCCCCCGATACTGAGGTCCGCCTGGCCGTCTTCTGCGGCGATTCTCCCTGGGCTATCCCCGAACTCACGGCTCATCTTCACGAGCTCTTCGGGGAGCGACCCGTGGAGCGCCTCAACCTGACCCCAGTGATCGCGCTTCACACCGGTCCCGGCCTGATTGGGGCCGCAGCCGTCGCTGACATCCCGCTCCGGCCGTGACGGCCACCTTCGGCAGCCGCTCCCTGGTAATCGTCCTGCTCTGGGCGGGGGCCTACCTGCTCGGCGGCGTACCGGTCGGCTGGATGCTCGGCCGTCTAGCTGGTGTCGATCTTCGCCAGGTGGGGACCGGCAAGATTGGGACCAGCAATCTGTTCCACTCCGTGGGCCTGCTCCCCGCCGCGCTGGCCGGCCCGCTCCAGTTCTGTCAGGGCCTGCTGCCGGTGGTCATCGCGGTGTGGCTGGGATTCCCGGCTTGGGTCGCCGCAGGAGCCGGACTGGCCGCGATCATCGGCAACGGCTGGCCCATCTACATGCAGTACAACGGGGGCCGCGGGGTGGCCAGCGCCACCGGCGCGGTGGCCCTGTGGTCCTGGTCGGGCTTCGTCTTCGTCCTAGCCTTGGTGATCGTGGCAGGCGCGCTTCGACGGAGCGCCCTGGGGGTGCTGCTCGCCTTCGCCGGACTGCCCATCGTGCTCTGGCTGACCCGAGCCTCGCCGGCCTTCGCGATCACTGCGGTCGGGGTTGTCATCTGCCTTGTGCTGCGTCGTTTCGAGGGCTACCGAGTGGGTCGTTCCCGAGAGGGAGCAACCCCCGACAGCTGGGTCGAGCGTCTCCTCTTCGACCGAATTCCGAGCCAGTCGATCCCGGTTGCCCAGCCGATAGACTCGGAGGGATGAGCGAAGTCCCGAATCGCCTCGCGCGGGACTCCATGGGTGAGATGGAGGTCCCCGCGGGCGCTTACTACGGCGCCAGCACCCAGCGGGCGGTGATCAACTTCCCGATCAGTCGCCTCCGCCTCCCCCGGCGGATGATCGCCGCCCTCGGCGACATCAAGCGCGAGGCGGCTGTGGTCAACCGCGAACTTGGCCTGCTCCCCGAGGAGTTGAGCGGAGCCATTGCCGAAGCCGCCAACGAAGTGAGTGCGGGCCGGTTTGACGACCAGTTCGTGGTCGACATATTCCAGACCGGAAGTGGCACCTCCTCGAACATGAACGCCAACGAGGTGATCGCCAACCGGGCCCTAGAACTCCTCGGGGGTGAGCGCGGGGACCGATCCCGAGTTCACCCCAACGATCACGTCAATCTTGGCCAGTCCAGCAACGACGTCTTCCCCACTGCCATCCACCTAGCCGCTCTCGCCACTCTGCGCGACGAGCTTGTGCCCAGCCTAGAACAGCTGCAGCTCAGCCTGACCAGGCAGCGTGAGCGGCTCTGGGGAGTCATCAAGACTGGTCGCACCCATCTCCAGGACGCCACCCCCATCCGGTTGGGGCAGGAGTTCGAGGGCTATCGGGGCCAGGTTGAGCGGGCACTGGGACGGGTTGACATGGCGCGCCGGCAGCTCAGCGAACTTGCCCTGGGTGGGACCGCGGTAGGAACGGGAATTGGCACCCATCCCGAGTTCGCCGAACGGGTCATCGCCCGGCTCGCCCCCAAGTACGACGCTGGGCTCCACGAAAGCGACGACCACTTTCAAGCCCAGAGCACCCTGGACGCGGTGGTCTTCACCTCGGGCGCGGTGCGGGGAGCGGCGATCGTTCTCCAGAAGATAGCCAGCGATCTCCGACTGCTGAGCTTTGGGCCTCGAGCTGGGGTGGCCGAGATCAGCCTCCCCGCGGTACAGCCGGGCTCCTCGATCATGCC
>PLDE01000125.1 GCA_003135035.1 Candidatus Dormiibacterota bacterium
GTGCTAGCATGGGTCTAGGGGTGGTAGCCGCGGTGGAATTGCTGCTCGCAGCGCGGGCAAGTGAACATTGATCCGCCCCCAGGTTCTCCTTACCGTGGCGGGTGTTTCGCCATCTCAGCTGCCTACCGCTTCCACTCGCGGCAACACGCCGGCCCACGGCTCCGTCCAGCCATGGGCGTCGCTCGGTAGCTGGCCCGTAGCCGCAGCCTGGTACCAGTGGAGGTGTTCTCGTGCAGCTGCCGCGGGAATATCGCGGTGATCGGGAGACACGTAGCGGTAGCTGGGTTCAGGCCTGCCACTACGCTGACTCGCGCACCAGCCGGGCGGGACTGGACCGGCCCCACCTGAGAGTTGTGGGTAGGGCGCGATCGACTGTCGGTGTCGTTCCGATGGACCTGGGGTCGCGGGGATCGCGAACAGCGGTCAGCCTCCTCCTCTGGGCTCCGCGCCCAGGCGCGGCGAAGCGACTCCACGACGTGTTGGCTCAGGGTCCGGGCAGGACCGCCAGGGCCGCGCCGAGTCCCACAATCGCGATTGAAATTACGAGGGTGGCGACGGCCATCGCCCGGACGCCGCGCTGGCGAAGGCGCCGAGCCGCCACTCCATGGAGCCCCGCCAGGCTGAAGACCACGGCCACCAGTACGACCTTGACCAGAAGGACTCTCCCGAAGGGAGTGCTGGTCAGGTTGTCGGGACGAACCCCGTTCAGCCACGCCAGCGTGATNNAGCGGCAGTACCACGACCACCAGCATCAGCTGGCCGCCCACCCAGAAGGTGGCGGCCAGAACGTGCACGAAGATCAGCAATGACCAAGACAGCGTGCTCATGGCTCCCCCCAATCCGCCGCCCCGTCACGGGCTCGGCGTCTCTGGCAACCGCGGTCCTGGACGGGCCGCCAGCAGATCCTCCATTTGAGACAGCAGTCGGCGGCGCCACCCGCGGTCTGTGGACACGTCGCCGACGATGGTGACGGAGGCCCGGTCGAGACCTAGGCCCCAGGAGGCTCGAACTGCACCGGAGTCGCGGTCGTTGGCGCGGATGGAGATGCAGAAAGGAGTGCTCAGAGCTTCGAGCTGCCGAGCCAGCTGGCCCACCGCCCTAAGGTCCTCCGTCTGGAACTGGAGAGTGAGCTCGTGACCCGGGGTGGTCACTAACCCGTCCAGTCCGCCCGGGAAGATAGCGTGAAGGAGCAGCCGCAGAATCATGTGGACGCGCGTGGACCCATGTGCCTTGAGCAGCCCGCAGTGGATCTCCGGCCAAGCGCACCCCTCCGAGAATTGGAGCAAGGCTCTCAACAAGACCTCCCGCTCGGATGGTTCCATAGGCGCACAGCGAACCGTCACGCGGGTGCGCTCTCGCGCAGCGGTGGCATCGTCTGATGGCCGCCTCTGCTCTCCCGGGGGCGTCAGACCTCGTTGCGGCCGCGCGGTCGACGCAGGCTCTTCGGTGCCGGTTGGAGCGGCACGATTGACCGGCATCAGGCCCCCTGGGGCACCAGCGGCTTCTTGGCAGCGACCCGCTCCCTCGCCGCCTCCGGGTCTCTGACGTACAGGCTGTTGATCTCGGTGTACTCCCGCCACTCTGGAGGCAGATCCTCCTCGGTGTAGATGGCGTCGACGGGACAGGGATCCACGCAGGCCCCGCAATCGATGCACTCCTGGGGATCGATGAAGAGCATCCGGTCCTCGTCGGTGCCGATGATGCAATCCACCGGGCACACCTCAACACAGGACTTGTCCTTGACGTCGATGCAGGTCTCGCCGATCACGTATGTCACCGCAAGGTTTCCTCCTTCGACTGTTCCGATCTGTGGCCCACCACCCTCACCCCACCGGCTTCGCGTCGACGTCCACTAGCACCTGGTCCCCGGTCACGGCCACCCGATACGTCCCCACCGGAATGACTGCCGGTAGGTTGAGGACTTCTCCAGTCCGGACATCAAACCGCGAGCCATGGCAGGGGCACTCGACCAGGTGGTGGGAGAGCTCGCCCTCACTCAACGAGCAGTCCTCGTGGGTGCAGGTGTCGTCGATCGCGTACCAGCCTCCGTCCTCGGTGTGAGTGAGACAGATCGCCACTTCACCCACCATTACTCGGCGCATCTCGGTTTTGGGGATCTCACTGCACTGCAGAATTGCCTCGTCGACGGCTTGCGTCACGACGTCCCAGGTCCGGGGCCGACTACGTCCCGGATCGAACCGGGCGGCACGCAGGTGAGGTGGTGGAGGGTGCCGGTGAAGCGCTCTGCCAGCTGGGGATTGCTCTTTTCCAGCGCCGCGTAGGCTTCGGCCGCCAGCCGGCAAGCGCGCTCCTTCTCGCCCGCGTCACCGAGCTCGCGGAGCGCTCGGTCCAACAGCTGCACCACGGCAATCGAAGGTGTCATCAGGACTGCCGGCCGATCCGGACCTTCCAGGTCTTAGGCCCGCTCTCCAGGTAGTCCCAACTGAAGCGATCGCCGCGAGTGGCTTCGAGCTGGTATCGGAGGGGCAGGGGGTCGTGGTCATTCACCAGCGTCAACGCGGTCCCAATCTCTAGCTCTTCGATGGTGGAGAAGATGAGCTGGTGGCGCTGGGCCGGCGGCAGTGGCCGGACGTCGAGCTCGCCTGCGGCCGGGGTCGCCCCGAGAAGTCCGACGCCACCCACCTCGTATGCGATATCGGAGCGAAGGTGCCGTCCGATGAAGCAGTGATCCCGAGCCAGCTCGGCGGTCCGTTGGTACTCCACCAGGCGATGGGAGTCGCCCCCATCCACCTCCGGGGTCACCACCAGGCGGGAGATCCGCGCCTCCGGCCCTGGATGGTCGGCGACTGTCTCCTGCAGCCTGACCTGGAGCCGGTTCCAGGGAAGCTGGTCACGGGTGAGCAGCGCACCCAGGGTCCCCGTGTAGCACGTCGCCACCGCGCCGGCGAGCAGCTCCTCGGGACTGCTGCCCTCACCACTGCCGCCCATGCCCGACGGCGCCGACCAGGGCACTACCTGGCCCCCCGTCTCCACCGACCCGACGGCCTCACGGCCGGAGCCCGTAAACCTCGTCACAACCTCGAACGTCAGTTCCGCCATGCTCTTCCTCCTAGGCCCCCTGCGGGGGCGATTTGCATTCGGGCTCTGTGCCCCACCGCCCCCTCCCCTCAGCCCGCATCGGGGACCCCGGCCTCACCGCGCAGGGCGGCCACCAGGGCGCCTCGCTCCCGGGAACCCAGCTGGCGGAGCCGCGGAAGGTAGTCCTCCTCCTCCTTGTCGAAGTGAAGGGTGACTACCGCGGAGAGGGCCTGCAGCTGCCGCTGGGCTGCCGCGCGGTCCAAGGTGGCCGCTGGGACCTCGGCGGAGCGCGCCAGGTCCTCGGTAAGATCCTGAATGCGGCGGTGGTCGAGCGCCATCGAGGAGGTGGCACCTCCTCCCGCCCGCAGCAAGAGTTCGACCGCGGGGTATACCAACAGCTCCTCGCCCCTTGCATGGGGAAGCAGCTCCGTCCTGAGGAAGCCCACCGTGGCCGCTAGGGCTGCGCCTAGCTCCCTAGCTTCCAAGACCGGGGCTGCCTGCGCCAGCCGACTCAACTCGGCGATTCCCTCTAGCAGGTGCACGTGCTCCTCGTGGATTACTCGAACCGGATCCTGTACCTCAGGTTCCTTCGGCCAGCCCGACCCGTCCTCCAGGGGCCGGTGGTCTTCGCTCCCCGGTGGGGGGGTAACCACCCCGAGGGCCACCAGCCGCCCCTCCAGACAGCGCAACCCCCTCGGCACGCCCGCCCGTACCACCGCCAGGTCTCCCGCCCGTACCGGCCGCAGCTCCTCCCCGGCCAGCAGCTGCCCCATTCCGTCCAGGACCGCCAGGACCAGGTCGCAGTCGGGACGATGGGGCGGCAGCTCCTGACCCGCCTGCAGGTCGATGAGCACCACCCGCATTTGCGGCCGCTCCAGGAGGGTGCGGGTGGACGCCCTGGCGTGGTCGCCGGTGGCCAGTTGGCTAGCCGGTCCCACCAGTACCTCCTCCGAGACGCTCTCAGCCACCACCTCCTCCTTCATCCGGAGTGAAGACCACCCGGTAGTCCCCACCACCCAGGTCCTCGGTGTGATGCCCATACCCGCGGGCCTCTAGCACTCCGTAGAGCGGGACCGGCTCCAGCGGAGCGATCAGCTCAAGGGACTCCGAGTCGGCCAGCTTGGAGACCGCCTCCGTAATCACTGCGAAGGGATCCTCACCCCTCGCCATCAGGTCACGGACATCCAGTTGCACCACGCTGCTCCCTCAGAGCCAGCCGAGAGCGTGTTTGGCGGCATCGCTCATCATTTCGGGCTCCCACGGGGGGTCCCACACCAGCTCGACCTGCGCTTCCCTAACTCCGGGAACGGTGCCCACGCTGAAGCGCACCTGGTCGGGAATGCTCCCACCCATGGGACATCCCGGAGTCGTGAGGGTCATGGTCACCATTGCGACTCCATCCTTGACACGAAGCCCGTAGATCAGTCCCAGGTTGACCAGGTCGATGCCTAACTCGGGGTCGTAAACATCTAGAAGACAGTCCCACGCATTCCGCGCGATAGCGCTGTCGCCTACCAGCGGGTCAGCGTCAGGGACCGTCATCGCTCAGCCTTCCTACCGGCGACAGCGGTCTTCTGCAGGTGGGCAACACACAGGGACGGCTCGACCAATGGGTCGAGTTGGGTGGCGACGAGGGGAACCCCGATCTCGGTCAGAGCTCCGCGCATAAGGCCGAGATGAGCGGAGCACACCAGTCGCGGGTTGGCAGTCGCCACCGCCAGGAAGGGACAGGAGTGGAGGCGGAGTTCAGTCTCAGCCGTAGCTTCTACCACTTCGGGACTGAATCCGAGCTCAGCTAGCATCGCCACCAGCCGCGCCAACCCCGGAGCACCGTCATCGTCACGAGATCGGGCCAGCCGAGTTCCCCAGGCTTCACCAATCTCCATCCCTACCGCCTCGGGCTCCGCCGGACCCGTCTCCAAATAATCGGACAGGATCTCCGCCAGCATCCGATACCCGCCCTCTGTGCCTGCCGTCGCCTTGGCCACGGCTCTCCATACTTGGCGAGGACGGCCCCTCCGAGGTCGATGCTCGAACTCGGAGAGCACCAACCCCGCGTGAGCAAGAACCTCCAAGTGGAAGCGCACCGTACTGACGTGGAGGCCCGTGACCCCCGCTAGCTCCCTGGCGTCCAACGGGCCGGTGGCTCCGCGCAACGCGGTCAGGAGCGCCACACGCGTCCACCCAGCCAGCGCCCGGTGAGCTGCGACTTCGCGTCCGTCGCGCGGATCCATGCTCTGATTATACATGAGTACCATCAGCTAAAATTCTCCTGGCGCATCGGGGCATGACCCACTGGGAGATGACTACGATGAAGGCTCCTGGCTCAGCGTCGAGCTCGGACTTGAGCGGACAGTGAGGTTCTACTGCCAGGCGACGAGCCTAGAGAATTAAAGCTGACGGCCGCCAAGGCTCCGGCGCACAGCGCTACGCAGCGACCGCCTTGCGACGGACAGATTGACAGGTCCATCCTGTCCGTTTTGTCGTCCACTAGACAGACGTCAGCTGGTCAGAACGTATAACCGAGATCAAACGATTCTAGTTAGCTACGTACCATGNNAGGACATCGTTGACAGATGTTGCACGACATCGTCGACAACTCGAGGCCGGCCGGGGTCCAGGGGGTTGGTTGTGGACCGACGGCGATCCCTAACGGTTATGTGCTCGAAGCCAAGATGCCTGACAAGGCAGGAGGGCGGACAGCCTACCGTTCCTTGACGGTGTGCACGCGGTCGCGAGACATCTCTCCACGATGTGGTGAATTCGCACACTCCCGCCCAGACCAGCTCGACCGCTGGGCTCTGG
Organism: Candidatus Dormiibacterota bacterium; assembly: GCA_003135035.1. Classification (GTDB taxonomy): domain Bacteria; phylum Chloroflexota; class Dormibacteria; order Aeolococcales; family Bog-877; genus Bog-877. Next base: position 5,845 of record PLDE01000125.1, read on the forward strand.
ATGAGCGGCCGCTCACGATCGTAGAGTTCGCTGGCCAGCTGATCGGTGGTGGTGGAGCAATTTGCACCACAACCCCGGCCGAGACTGGCGCCGGGACTGACTATGCTCTCTTGGACCTTGGGCCAGCTAACAAACTTTCTTCCAGTCGGGGCACTCGCGCTCGCCATCACCCACTTCCGTCATCGGCCAGGGCTGATTCTCATCCTGCTCCTGATCATCGTGGTGGCGGTGGTGGTCTACCTCCTGTTCCGGCGCCGGCGCCGCAGCGCTCTCCCGGAGGGCTCCCCGCCGCCCCTAGCTGGGACCTCGACCGCCGGTTCGGCGGCAACGGCTCCTCCTTCTGTCCAACCAGCGATCCCGCGCCCGGCTCCGGCCCGGGCGTCAGCGGATGGGTCCACCCCAGCCCTCCTCCTCGAGGGCCTCTCCAAGTCCTACGGCTCCCGCAAGGCGGTGGACGGGCTCAGCTTCGCGGTCCGGCCAGGATCCGTCTGCGGCTTCGTCGGCCCCAACGGCGCCGGCAAGACCACCACCATCCGGATGCTGCTCGGCCTGATCAGCCCGACCGCCGGGACGGCCAGCGTCCTGGGCCACTCCATCCACGACCCGGCCAGCTACCTGAGCCGGGTCGGCGCCTTGATCGAGGGCCCCGCCTTCTATCCGCCGCTCAACGGTCGACGCAATCTGGAGGTGCTGGCCAGCCTCGGCGGCATCGACAAGCGGGAGGTGGAGCGGGTCCTGGAGCAGGTGGACCTGCAGGAGCGGGCCCGGGACCCCTTCCGCTCCTACTCCCTGGGCATGAAGCAGCGGCTGGGGATCGCCGCCGCGCTGCTGCCCCGGCCCGAGCTCCTAGTCCTGGACGAGCCCACCAACGG
>PLDE01000259.1 GCA_003135035.1 Candidatus Dormiibacterota bacterium
TCAGGATCTGGTTGAGCGTCTGTTCGCGCTCGTCGTGGCCGCCGAAACTGGCTCCAACTCCGCGGGCCCGGCCGATGGCGTCAAGCTCGTCGATAAAGATGATCGCCGGAGCGGCGGCCCGGGCCTTGGCGAAGAGATCGCGCACCCGCGAGGCACCCACCCCGACGATCATCTCGATGAACTCGGACGCGGAGAGGCTGAAGAAAGGCACCTGTGCCTCGCCGGCGACGGCTCGAGCCAAGAGAGTCTTACCGGTCCCGGGGAGCCCGACCAGGAGCACCCCTTTGGGCACAGTGCCTCCCAGACGCTGGTACTTGGCCGGTTGGCGCAGGAAATCCACTATCTCCTCGAGCTCCTCCTCCGCCTCCTCGATGCCGGCCACGTCGGCGAAGGTGGTGGCTGGCCGCTCGGGGTCATAGAGGCGGGCCTGGCTTCTGCCCATGCTGAAGAGACCGCCTCCGGCCGAGGCGGCGGCCCGCCGCATGAAGTAGAGGAAGGCGAGCACGATCAGCAAGGTCGGTCCGAAGCTGAGCAGCAGCTCTTCCCAGAAGGGGGTGAGGGTGGACTCGGCGTTGATGGTGACGTTGTGCTTCTGGAGGAGCGCCTCCAGACCGGACCCGGCGAAGCTGGGCACCTGAGTCGTGAAGTACTTGGCCTTGCTCTTGGAGCTGGGCGTAGCTCCAGTTTCGTGCCGGAAGGTGCCCTGGATCGTCCCCGAGCTGGTGGTGATGCTGGTGACGTCGTTGTGGCCCACGTCGGTGACGAAGGCGTTGTAGGGGATGGTGATCGACTTGGGCGAGGACGGGGCGAGGAAGACATCCACGATGAGCACGTTGAGGACGAGGATCACGATCAGCGGCATCCAGTTCCGCAGCGAGCGCCAGTTCAGTGGCGAACGACCACCCGGCGCGGCGGTCGGCGGCGTACGGGAGGGCGGCGGGGTCGAGCCGTCGGGCATGTGGGCACGCTAGCAGATGGCGTGGCTTGTCATCCCCAGCTCCGCTCCAGGTTCCAGCAGCCGGATTCCAGGTCCAGGCGCAGATCCAGGCAACTGCCGTCTTGGAGCAGTATCCGCCAGCACTCCCGCCGCACCGGTCGCTCTGGCGCACTTCGCCACCAGCCGACTTCGATTTGCCAGCGTTCCGCTACCGCCGTCACCCCGACCCAGCCCTGGCCGATGTCCACCGCTTGGGGGACGGGCGGTGTCCCCCCCAGGCGCACCCCGATCGTGTTCATCGGGAACTCCAAACCAAGCGTTCTTCGGGAACATCGCCAAGATGCCCCGGTCGCACCTCAACCCGCCAGACCAGACCCCTGCCGAATCGGTCATGGAGTCTCTCCACGGCCCGCTGGACCACCTCCCGATTGGCGGCCCGCCCCTGCCACAAGCCCACCTGACTAACTGGGGGGGCGACCAGGTCAAAGGCCTGCACCTCCACCACCCCAACCGGGGCTTGCGGACGGGCCTGGCGAAAAAGATTGAGCAGGGGCCCCAAAAGCTCATCAGCGGTGGCCATGGGAGCGGGGGGAGCAACCTCCCCCCACCACGCCTTCTGATCGACCAGCGGCTGCGACCCGTCATCTCCCCGCAGGATGAGTCGAATCCGCCCTGCCGCTCTCCCCTGCCGGGACAACTCCTGGGCCAAACCTCGGGCCAGCTCGGCGGCTCCGAAGCGCAGTGACTCCGAATCCTCCACTCCACCGGCCAGGACACGGCGGACGCCACAGGGAGGGGGTTCCCTCCAGGGATCGATCCAGGCGGAGTCGAGGCCGCGACAGAGCCGATGCAGGAGAATCCCGTCCGGTCCGAACTGCCGTTGCAGATCCACCATGGTGACGGCAGCGCAATCACCACAGGTGCGCAGACCGAATTGCATAAGCCGCTCTGCCATCTCCTGGGGAATGGGCAGTTCGGTCACCGGCCAGGTGGCCAGAAATTCCGCCGTCCGCCCGCTCGGCACCAGACGCACCCGCCCGGGGGCCGCCTGCTGCGCCGCCGCCCAGGCAGCAAATCGGGACGACCCCACTCCCACCCTGGGGGTGGTTCCTAAAGCCTCCTTTAGAACCCGGCCGCAGTGGGCCGCCCGGACCCCTTCCTCCGGCCGAACCGGATCGCTGCCCGCCAGATCAACGTAGGCGCTGGTGTCATCGCCCCACTCCACCAGCGGACTGCAACTGCCCAGCGCCAGCCGGCCCTGCCGCCGCAGCTCGGCCACGGCCGCCAGATCGGCGTCCAGCCGGGCCGCCTGGGGGCAGAGAACCTCCGCCCGACGCCAATCCTGACCGGTCCTCACTCCCTTGGCCCGAGCGGCCGGAGAGGTCGCCAGCACCACCCTTCGGCCGCCCGGACCCGCACCCCCCACCAGCACCGGTTCTCCCTTGAGTTCGGGGTGGGCCCGCCAGACCAGCACCAGGGCCAAGTGGGGAAAGGTGAGGCAAGCGAGGCGAGCCTTGGGCTTCTGCTCCATCACCGTCCACACCCACCCGCCACCTGGAGCATCTCCGCTTCTGGATCCTCGTCCGAGACCGACTCAGCCAACCCCTCCGGACCAACCTGCGGCTGGTAGACCCGAGGGAAGTTGATTCGCAGCCGGCAACTTGTCCCGGGCCTACCCAGGTGGCTGCGGACGACCTGCGTCTCCATCTGCAGTCCGCAGACATCCCCATGAGCCAGGGCCCAATCCAACCGCCAGCACTCCAGCTCCAGACTGATCCTCTCTTTGAGGGCGGCGGGGATCAGCCTCCCTCCCAGCAGCAGAGCCGCGCAGTCCCCTGCGGAGAGTGCCGTCAACAGGGCTGCCGGGGCGGCGTCAGGGGTGAGCCGGGGCCAGTCCTCAGCCACCAGCAAACAGAGGCTCGCCCCCGCCTTGGCCAGCGCGCGGGCCGCTGCCCATCCCTCCTCTGGTTGCCGGGGCCGAACCAGCCAGCAGCTATCCAACTCGCCGCGGTAAGCCTCTATGGTCCCGGGATCCAAGCCCAGAGAGAAGTCGACGATGACCACTGCCGCCGACCGGGACACCTCTGCCGCCAGCGCCATGCCGAGATCAAAGGCTCCCGACGCCGATCCGCCGGTCAACCGGCTGATCCGGCCTCGCGGTAAACCCTGGCAGCCGGTGATCCCATCCAGGGCATCCACCCCGGTCGGCAATCCCCGAAGCAGCGGCGGTGCGCCGGCATGAACCATCCCCGGGCCGTAGCGAAAGTTGAGCGCTGACAGAGCCAGTTCCAGTGCTCCATCCCGAGGCTTGGTAGACCCTCGCTCATGCCAGGCCAAATCTGAGGACACTGGAAACCACCATCTGAATTCTTGGACCGGCCCAGAAGGGAGCCAGCTCCACGGCCTCCTGATTGTACGAACACTTGTTCGATAAGGCAAGCCGAGGGCGCGGACTCAGCGGGAGGGTGGGCGAGGCTGTGGAAAGCTGCAGATTCCCCTACGGAATCGCCACGCAGGCCATGTTTTCCTTAGTATTCATGCGTCGCCTTGACCGTCTCAGTTCGTCCGTAAGGAGGTACTCATCACATGAATCGCCGGGAGTTGGCCAAAGATCTGCAAAACCGCATCCAATTCGAAAACGACGAAGGCACCAAGGAGCCCTTTTTCTCAAGTTTTATGCTCGCTGACGACACCCTCAAGCTGATCTTCCAGATCATCGGTAAGGAGCTCCAGGGAGGCGGCGAGGTCTCGATCGCCGGATTCGGTCGCTGGAAGGTTCGCCAGACCGCGGCCGGCCTAAGGCGCAACCCGCAGACCCAGGAGATGGTTCGCGTACCTGCCTCTCAGAAGGTGCGCTTTTACCCCTCTACCGCGCTCAAGGCAGCGGTAGCTGGCAAGGCGACCGCACGGCGCCGCCCCAGCAAGCGCGCCTGAACCGGCAGCGATAGCGGGTTTGCACTAGTGCGGGTAGCCGTCGTCGGTGGCACCGGATTCGCCGGTAGCCATCTGGTACCCCAACTTCTCCACGCCGGTCACGAGGTCAGGGTGGTCGGGCGCGGCGTGCGCTCGACCGCCCTGCCACCCGGCCTCTACCCCACCTATGGGGACGTGGTCACCGGGGACGGGCTGGAGCAAGCCTTTCAGTCCGCCGACGTGGTGGTCAACCTGGTGGCAATCATCCGCGAGCGCGGACTCCAGACTTTCAACTCCGTCAACGCCCAAGGCACCGTGAACGTGGTCGAGGCGGCCCGCCGGGCCCAGGTCCGCCGCCTGGTCCAGCTAAGTGCCATCGGCGCCGATCCCGACCCCAAGTTCCCCTACTTGCTCAGCAAGTGGCGCGGCGAGCAGGCGGTGACGGCCAGCTCCCTGGAGTGGGTGGTGATCCGCTCCTCGACGATGTTCGGTAAGGGAGACGGTTTCTTNNCTCCTCGCCAAGGCGATCTCCATGCCAGCACCGTTCCTGATCATCCCCGGTGACGGCACCGCCCTCTTCCAGCCCATCGCTGTGGACGATGTCGGACGCTGCCTGCTGGCCGCGGTCGAGGATCCCCAGCGGACGGGCCAGATCTATGAGGTCGGCGGTCCCGACCAGGTGACCCTGGAGGAGATCACCGTGGCAGTGGCTCAGGCGATCGACAAGGAGTGGTTCGGACTCTCCAAGCGCAAGCCGCTCCATCTCGATCCCCGCATGATCCTGCCGGGCGCTCTAGTGATGGACAAGCTGCTCGCCAATCCGCTGGTAACCCCGCAGCAGTTGAACATGCTGGCCAAGGCCAACGTGACCCGCCTGGATGCCGTCCACACCGCCTTCGGCTTCGATCCCAAGCCCATGTGGGGCAATCTCGGCTACCTGAAGCGACCTGGGCTCTTCCCCAAGCTGGCGGCCTGACGCAGGCCCAGGGCGGCGGAGCCGCTCACGTCGACCAACCATCACCCGACTCGAGGAGGAAATCGCGTGGCTGAGGCTGAGCTGACGCCCCAGGACATCATCGATCAGATCCCGGTCGCCTTCCAGCCCGACAAGGCTCAGGGCCTCGACGCCACCTTCCAGTTCGACATCACCGGAGACCAGGGCGGCCAGTGGTACATGGTGATCAAGGACTCGCAGTGCCTGGTCAGTCCGGGCAACGCAGCTGGGGCCAACATCACCGTCACCATGGGCGATGAGAACTTCGTCAAGCTGATCACGGGACGGCTTGACGGAACTTTGGCCTTCATGACCGGCAAGCTCAAGCTGAAGG
>PLDE01000292.1 GCA_003135035.1 Candidatus Dormiibacterota bacterium
CCACCGGGTTGGAGATGCACTCGAGGGTCTGGATCTGCGTCTGGTGGGGCAGAGCCAGGAGCTCCCGGTAGCTGAGCGTGTAGGGGTGGAGACCGCCCACCTCGAGCTGCCAGGTGGAGGCGTCCACCGAGGGTGGCCCGAAGAGATCTTTGGAGACCACATAGAAGTCCGTCGTGGAGGTCAACCCACTGGGGAGTTCGTCGCCGGGGCCTCCGGGTGCCGAGCCCAAGTTGAGCCGGGGCACGGGAGGAGAGGAGGCGTTGAGGAGATTGAAACCCAGGTAGCCCAGGCTGATGGCTCCGATCACACCTCCGGCTCCGGCCAGGAAGGTGCGCCGGGGTAGGGTGCCAGGCGCGGCCAGGTCGGGACGGCCGGGCTGGCTTCCACCCAGCGCGGGGAAGTCCAAGAGCAACTCGATCAAGCCGGTCAGGAGGAGCCAGTCGAGGAGAGCCGTCGCGGTGGCGGAGTCCGCCAGGGAACCCTCGCCCAGCGCAATCAGGGGCAGGGTCAAGAGCCAGAGGGCGACCGCGGGCCCGAGCCAGCGAATCAACGCTCGGCCCTTGCGGACGGTGGGCGGCGCCGAATCAGGGGTGACCGCCTGCCAGCTCGAGCGCCGAAGCCAGCGTCCCAGGGCGGCCCCCACCAGAACGATGAAGACCGAGGTGCCTAGCAGTAGAAGTGGCCGACCCCGCTCCTGAAGGGTGTCGATCAGAACGCCGAAGACGCTCCCCGGCATGACCAGGGCCAGTCCGTTCCCGATGACCTCGCTGAGCGAGGGCAGCCCGGTGAGGGCCCGGAGGAGCAGGGTAGCTCCGAGCGTGAGTCCGGCGGCGCACGCCCCGAGCAGAGCGCCGCTGGGCCGCCGCGGACTCAACACCGCATCAGGGGAGGCTCCGGCCCGCTGGAGCTCCTCCAATCACGACTTTAGTTGCTGGGTGAGGAAGTCAAGAGTGCGCTGCCAAGAAAGCTTGTCAAACTCGGCGTCGTAGACCTCGGGGCGATCTTCGTTGGTGAAGGCGTGCTGCCCGCCCGGGTAGGTGTAGAAGGTATGGGCAACGTCGGCTGCCTGAAGACCGTCGGCGAGGCCGCGGACAGCCTCCGGGGAGGCAAAGTCGTCGTGGTCGCCAAAGTGGCCCAGGACCGATCCGGCGATCTTGCCCAGGTCCGTCTCCTCGCCCGGTATCCCGTAGAAGCAGACCACGGCCCGAACCTTGTCGTGGGTGGCGGCCAGGGTGATCGCCAGGCCGCCGCCCATGCAGTAGCCGACCGTGCCCACATAGTCACCCCGCGCCTCGCCCGAACTGAGCAGGTAGTCGACCGCCCCGCGCAATTCCTGGGCCGCCCTCGCCTCGTCCAGAGCCATCGCCGACTTGCCCGCCTCGTCCGGCTCGTGGAAGCCGATCACCCGGCCGTGATAGAGGTCGGGAACCAGAGCGACGAAGCCAGCCTGGGCAAGGCGGTCGGCGGTGCGCTTGATCTGATTATTCAGCCCCCACCACTCCTGGATCACAACCAGCCCAGGTCCGGGACCGGACACCGGCACTGTGAGGTACCCGTTGGCCGTACTGCCGTTGCTGGGGAACTCGACCATTCGACCCGCCATCTGGCTGCCCTCCATCTCCAAGTCTCGGTGAGGCTAGCGACCCCTCACCCAACAATAGTCAGGCGACCGGTCCCCGCAAAGGGCCCCCGATCAGTGTCGCGCCGGGCGCAGATCCCGGAGTAGCAGTCGGGGCTTGCGGCGTCCCCGCCAGCAGTCCACCTCCAGCTCGAATAGGGCATCGACCTGCCGTCCGGAGGGCAGGTGCTGGCGCAGGTGCGGCCGGTTGAAGCTGATCGCCTCGGCAGTTCCGCTCCCGTCGGAGAGGATCACCTTGAGGTGACCCCCGGTCTGGCCCAGAGCCTCGGTCCGGACCACGGTCAGGCCGCTGGCACAGAGCAGCACCGCCGGGTTTCCCGTGCCACATGGTTGGAGCAGGAGAAGCTCCTCGGCCAACTCCAGCCCGCACTCGCGCAGCCCCACCTCGGCGTCGACGCGAAATGCGCGCAGCGGCGACCGCTCACCCAACTGGTCACGGATGGCCTCAGCCATGGCGGCGGCAAAGCGGGCGGCGGTGGTCGGGTCAGGGTGGAGACTGAAACCACCGGCGGACAGGTGCCCGCCGTAGCTGAGCAGATGATCTGAGCACGCCTCCAGCGCCTTGACCACGTTCAGTCCGGCGACCCCACGCGCCGAGCCCCGCCACTTCTCCCCCGTCTGGCTGTAGATGAAGGCGGGGCGTCCGAACTCCTCGGCCAGGCGTCCGGCCACGAGCCCGACCACCCCGGGAATGATGTCTGGAGAACCGAGAACGATCACGGGCAGCTCGTCTGGCATCTGATCCACCGCGGCACGAGCTAGCCCCATTGCCTCATTGAGTGATGACCGTCGGGCCCGGTTGAGGGAGTCCAGGGCAGCCGCCGCCTCGGCCGCCTCTCGAGGATCGTCGGCAAGACAGCAACGCAAGGCCAGCGCGGCGTCGTCCATGCGACCGGCGGCGTTGATCCGGGGCGCGAGACTGAAGCCGAGGCTGGCGCTGGTCAGATCACCAGGGACACCGGCGACGCGGGCCAACTCGATGAGTCCCCGCGGCGCCTTCTCCGGCCAGGCCAGCAGTCCCTGCCTGACCAACCAGCGGTTCTCGTCCTGGAGGGGCATCATGTCGGCTACCGTGCCCAGTGCCACCAGGGGCAGCTGCGCTGCCGCGGTGCCTTCCGGGAGGATGCCCGCCGCCTCCAAGGCGCGCACCAGCTTGTAGGCAACTCCCACTCCCGCGAGCCCCTTGAAGGGGTACTGATCGTCGGGACGCTGAGGGTTGATCAGCGCGTCCGCGGCTGCCAGCTCGTTGCCGGCCTCGCCATGAGGAAGGTGGTGGTCGGTGATGATCAGCTTGAGGCCCGGGGGGCGGTCTCGAGCCACCTCCACCGCCGTGGTGCCGCAGTCGACCGTGATCACCAGCGAGGCGCCCTGGCGGCGCAGCTCCAGGAGAGCCTCGGCGTTGAGGCCATAGCCCTCACTTTGGCGCTGCGGAATGTAGGCGAGCGGCTCCTTTCCGGCGCTCCGAAAGGCGCGCACCAGAACCGCGCAGGCGGTGACTCCGTCAGCGTCGTAGTCCCCGTAGATGGCGATCAACTCGTCCTCGGCGAGGGCATCCCGGATCAGGCTGACAGCGCGATCCATGTCGGCGAGCAAGAGCGGGTCGAACTCCTCTCCCGGGGTCTGGAAGGCCTTGCGCACCAGTTCGGCGCTGCTTCCCCGCGACCGGGTTACCCGGTCGAAGGGGGACCCGTCCAGTTCCCTGTCCGGGGTCGGCAGTGTCCACTCGCGCGGGGCGCGCTT
>PLDE01000145.1 GCA_003135035.1 Candidatus Dormiibacterota bacterium
CGGCAGTGGCGGTGGTCGCTGTCAACTGGAACGGCCGCCGGGACTGCGAGGGCATGCTCAATTCGATCCGGGGTCAGACCCTTGCCGCCAGTGAGATCGTGGTCGTCGACAACGGTTCCGCCGACGGGTCACGGGAGTGGTTTGCTGCCCAGCCTGGGGTCCAGCTCCTCGCCAATCCCGGTAATACGGGTTTCTCCGCGGCGGTCAACCAGGGCTTGCGGGCGACCGCATCCGACTACGTCCTGCTGTGCAACCTGGATGTCGAGCTCGATCCCGGGTTCATCGCCGCCACCGTCGCCCGGGCGGAGTCGGATCCGGAGATCGGCAGTGTGGGCGGCCGTCTGCGCCAGCTTGGCGCTGGTCAAGCCCAGCTTGACTCGACCGGTCATCTCCTCTACCGGAGCGGATGGGTCGCCAACCGCGACCAGGGAGCGCGCGACGATCACCGTCACCGTGACGCCGAGGAGGTCTTTGGAGTTTCCGCCGCGGCCGCCCTCTACCGGCGCCGCATGCTCGATGACGTGGCCCTCCAGGGCGAGGTGCTCTGCGAGGATTTCTTCGCCTACCTGGAAGATGTCGATCTGGACTGGCGGGCGCGCTGGCGAGGCTGGCGCTCTTGGTACGAACCGGCCGCCACCGCGGCGCACCGGCGCGGCGGAACCGGTCTTTCTGCGACCAGCTCAATCGAGCGCCACGTGGTCGCCAATCGCATCTCCGTCTGGGTGCGCAACGCTCCGCCTGATTGGCTGACCGGGTCCTCCTTGGCGAGCGCAGGAACTCTCTTCACGCTCCGCACCGGACGGGCCCTGGTGCGTCACCCGATGGCTGCCGCGGGGGCTGCCGACGCCCTCCGACGCTTGCCCAAGTCACGTCGCGAGCGCGCACTGATCATGGAACGGCGCCAGGTGGAATCGGGAGCGCTTTCCGGCTGGGCTGCTCCGACACCTTGGCGGCGAATTCTTCGTGGCGGTGCTGCGGTTCTGGGCTAGTCCGCCGAGGCGTCCGGTCTTGTAGCCTTCATCCGTCGTGCCTGAGCTCCATGTCTTCACCGAGCCTCAGGACGGGGCTACCTACCAGCAACTTTCCGAGGTGGCTCGCGCCACCGAGGCCTGTGGTTTCGCCGGGTTCTTTCGCTCAGACCACTACCTGACCATTCATCGTGTCGGCGGCTTTCCCGGTCCCACCGACTCCTGGGTGACTCTGGCCGGGTTGGCGCTCCAGACGGAGCGGATCCGCCTCGGGACATTGATGACCTGTGCCACCTTTCGACTGCCGGGACCCCTGGCCATCGCGGTCGCTCAGGTGGATGTGATGAGCCACGGTCGGGTCGACCTGGGGATCGGAGCTGGCTGGTTCGGGGCCGAACACTCCGCTTACGGAATCCCCTTTCCCGGACCCACCGAACGCTTCGACCGCCTGGCCGAGCAACCGGAGGTGGTCACCGGTCTGTGGTCGACTCCGGAGGGGTCCCTGTACTCGTTCAGCGGCCGCTACTACCAGGTGAAGGACTCCCCCGGTCTACCCAAGCCCTGGCAGCGACCGGGGCCGCCCATTGTGATCGGCGGGACGGGCCGGCAACGCACTCCGCAACTGGCCGCGCGATTCGCCTCCGAGTTCAACCTTCCATTCGTCTCTTTGGCGGAGGCCGATGTCAGGTTCGAGTTGGTTCGGGAAGCTTGTCGCAGCCAGGGTCGGGATCCCAGCAGCCTGCGCCTGTCGGTGGCCCTCACCGTCTGCTGTGGGCGAGATCGCGCCGAGGTGACCAGACGCGCCTATGACGTCGGCCAGGACCCCGAGCGGCTGGAGGTGGTCGGCGCAGCCGGAACACAAGGCCAGATCTGCGAACGGATAGAGGCCTATGCGCGGCTCGGTTGTCAGAGGGTCTACTTGCAACTCCTCGACCTGGGCGACTTGGAGCAACTGGAGTTGCTCGCCAGCGAGGTGCTGCCAGCATTTGACTGAAGGTACAGGCGACGGTGAGCGGCTCTACACGGTGGCTCAGGCCAATCAGCTCCTCCCGGCGCTGCTCCAGGTGCTGAACTCACTGGTTGAACAGCTCGGCGGCGCGACCGACGCCGACGCTCTGGCCCGGCTCCATGCCGCCCAGGGACACAACGGTGGCGGCGCTGCGGCGGCGGCCATGCTCCAGGCGGGCGAGAGGGTGGCTCGGGAGATGAGCTTTCTGGAGCAGCACGGCATCCTGCTGCGCGACGTTGACGCCGGGCTGGTCGACTTTCCCGCACAACGTGAGGGTCTGCCGGTGTTCCTCTGCTGGCGTCGAGGCGAGCCCGCGGTGGAGTTCTGGCACAGTCGCGACGAGGGTTTCGTGAGCCGCCAGCCGCTCTGAGCGCGAGCCCAGTTGCCGAGGCGGGGAGAAGACAACCCCTGTAGTAGGATTCCCCAGTGTTGGAGCCCGTTTCCGATCCTGACGTCGACCTGCGGGCCCACATCCGGGACATCCCCGACTACCCCAAGCCGGGCATCCTCTTCCGGGACATCACGCCGCTCCTCTCCGACGGCGCCGCATTTCGCTCCGCCTGCAACCGGCTCAGCGACCTCTTCCGCTCCGAGGGCGTGGGAGCAGTCGCCAGCATCGAGTCGCGGGGCTTCACCTTCGGTGCCGTGATCGCCTTTCAACTCGGGGTTGGCGTCGTCCCGGTACGCAAGGCGGGCAGGCTGCCGGCGGCGGTGCTCAGCTCCAGCTACGAGCTGGAGTACGGCGAGGCGGTGCTGGAGATTCACCAGGATGCCCTCGCGCCGGGGACGAGGGTGCTGGTGGTGGACGATCTACTCGCCACCGGGGGGACGGCTCTGGCCACGCTGGACCTGATCAGCCGCCTGGGTGGGGTGACGGTTGGATTTGGCTTTGTCATCGAGCTCCTAGATCTGGGCGGCCGAGAGCGGTTGGCGGCCCACCGGGTGGAAGCTCTGCTGGCGCTTTGAGAGGAGATTGCATTGGCTGAAGCCCTGGCTGCCGATTACGACGTTACCGACATCAAGCTGGCTCGGGAAGGCGCTCAGCGCATCGCCTGGGCCGGCCGTGACATGCCGGTCCTGGCTCAGATCCGATCTCGCTTCGAGGCTGACCAACCGTTCCGGGACCTGCGGCTGGGCGGCTGCCTGCACGTCACCGCTGAAACTGCCAACCTGGTGCTCGCCCTGGCTGCCGGGGGAGCTCAGGTCGCTCTCTGTGCCAGCAATCCGCTCTCCACCCAGGACCAGGTGGCGGCCAGTCTGGTCGAGCAGGGGATCTCGGTCTTTGCGCGGCGCGGCGAGGACCGCGATGTCTACTACTCGCATCTCGAAGCGGTGCTGGCCACTAAGCCGCAAATCACCATGGACGACGGAGCCGATCTGGTCAGCCTGCTCCACCGGCGTGATGCCAGCGAGTCAGCCCACGTGCTAGGGAGCACCGAGGAGACCACCACCGGGGTGATTCGCCTCCGCTCGATGGCCAAGGCCGGAGTTCTCCGCTTCCCGGTGATCGCGGTCAACGAGGCGCTCACCAAGCACCTCTTCGACAATCGCTACGGAACTGGTCAGTCGACCATCGACGGCCTGGTTCGAGCCACCAACATTCTCCTGGCGGGGCGCACCTTCGTCGTCTGCGGCTATGGCTGGTGTGGCCGCGGACTGGCCGCTCGGGCCCGTGGCATGGGAGCCCAGGTAATCGTCACCGAGGTGGACCCCACCCGCGCCCTGGAGGCGGTGATGGAGGGCTTCCAGGTGATGACTCTGCTCGAGGCGGCTCCCCAGGCGGACGTGGTGATCACGGTTACCGGGGACTGCAACGTGGTCGACCGCCAGCACTTCCTATCCCTCAAGGACGGCTGCATCGTGGCCAACAGCGGCCACTTCAATTCGGAGATCAACCTGGCCGCACTCGATGAGCTCACCGCCGAGGTTTCCGAAGCTCGACCCCTGGTCGCCGAGCACCGCCTGAGCGACGGTCGGCGCGTCTACCTCCTGGCCGAGGGCCGGCTGCTCAACCTCTCGGCTGCGGAGGGTCATCCCGCCTCGGTGATGGATATGTCCTTCGCCAACCAGGCTCTGGCGGCGGCCTATCTGGTCGCCCACGCGGGCGAGCTCGGCGCCGGCGTCCACGACGTCCCCAAGGAGATAGACGAGGAGGTCGCCCAGCTCAAGCTGGCGGCTCTAGGCGTCGACATCGACGTCCTCACCGCGGAGCAGACCGCCTACCTCTCCTCGTGGGAGCAGGGCACCGACTGAAACCCGTTCCGGGCGGCACCGGACGGCCTGGCTAAGATGACTGTAGCCCTCGGACAGGAGAAGGTCGATCCCAGCGGATGGATGGCTTCCGGTGAGGGCGGGAGGAGAGCCCGTGACACATCGACCTAATCGGCGGCTGTTCACCTCGGAATCGGTAACCGAGGGTCATCCGGACAAGCTTGCGGACCAGATCTCGGACGCCATCCTCGATGCCATTCTGGCCCAGGACCCGCTGGCTCGGGTGGCCTGCGAAACCGCCCTCACCACCGGCACGGCCATTCTCCTCGGCGAGATTTCCACCGACTGTTACGTCGACATGCCCAAGGTGGTTCGGCAGACCATCCGCGACGTCGGCTACGTGCGTGCCAAATACGGATTCGACTACGAGACCTGCGGGGTCTTGGTCTGCATCGAGGGTCAGTCCCCCGACATTGCCCAGGGCGTCGACGCGGGGGGCGCCGGCGACCAGGGAATGATGTTCGGCTTCGCCTGCGACGAGACCCCGGAGTTGATGCCGGCGCCGATTCAGTACGCTCACGGCGTCAGTCGCCGCCTTGCCGAGATGCGCAAGAACGGCACCCTCAAGTGGGCTCGGCCCGATGGCAAGAGTCAGGTCACCGTCGAATACGACGAGGCGGGAGTGCCCAAGCACATCGACACGGTGGTGGTCAGTGCCCAGCACTCCGAGGAGGTGTCCCAGGCCGACATCGAAGCGGGGATTAGAGAGCACGTGATCGGACCGGCCCTGCCCAGCCATCTCTTCGACGACGAGACGCGGGTCCTGGTCAACCCCACCGGGCGCTTTGTGATCGGGGGGCCCCAGGGAGACGCGGGGCTGACCGGTCGCAAGATCATCGTCGACTCCTACGGTGGTTCGGGGCGCCACGGTGGCGGTGCTTTCTCGGGCAAGGATCCGACCAAGGTGGATCGCTCCGCCGCCTATGGAGCCCGCTACGTCGCCAAGCATCTGGTGGCGGCCGGACTGGCTCGCCGGGCGGAGGTCCAACTGGCCTACGCGATCGGGGTGGCCAAACCGGTCTCCGTCGGGGTCGAGACCTTCGGCACCGAGGCCATTCCGACCAGCCAGATCGAGGCTCTAATTGACGAGTACTTCGACCTCTCCCCGTCGGGGATCATCAAGGAACTGTCCTTGCGTCGGCCCATCTACCGCCAGGTCGCGGCCTACGGACACTTCGGCCGCTCTGACCTCGACCTTCCCTGGGAACGCACCCCTTACAGCCACGACCTCGCCCGCGACGCCGGCGTGGCGCCCCAGGTCAGCGTCGGGTCCGGGGCGGCCAGCTGACCCTGGCTGGCCAGCCCGAGAAGGCGACACCAGCCGCCCCTTCCGGTCTGGTGGCGGTGATCCTCGCCGGTGGGTCGGGAACTCGGCTGTGGCCCCGATCGCGATCTCGAGAGCCCAAGCACCTCAGCCCCTTGGCGCCGGACGGGCGGTCCCTGTTACGCCATGCCTACGATCGCGCTCGCCGACTTGGCGGCCAGATTCTGGTGGTCACGGCGGTGCCGCAGGCCGCCCAGGTTCTGGCCGAGCTTCCCGAGCTGGAGCCCGAGCAACTGCTTCTTGAGCCCGAGCCCCGCGGTACCGGCCCAGCCCTGGCCTGGGCAGCGAGCACGGCTCTGGCGCTGCAGCCCGAGGCGGTCATGGTCTCCCTCCACGCCGATCACTACATGCCTGACGAGCAAGCCACCACCAGGGCCTTGCTTTCCGCGGCCGCCTGGGCGCGTCACGCCGACGTTCTGATTTCCGTCGGTCTCAGGCCGACCTGGGGGGCGCCCGGCTTGGGTTACGTCGAGGCCGGGGAGGAGCTGCAACGCCCGGAGGGACTCGGCGAGGCGCTCGGTTTGCGGCGGGGGTTGGGCTTCATCGAGAAGCCGGGCGCGGAGCGGGCCCAGGAAATGTGCGACAGCGGCCGCTATTACTGGAACACCGGCCTGTTTGCCTGGCGGGCTGAACTCTTCCTCGCGGAGTTGGCCAGTCTGGCGCCCCAAGTGTCCGCCGCCGTGGAGGCGGCCGTCGCCGCCCAACCCCGCGGCAACGCCGCCTTCTCCGCCGCCTGGGGTCGGGTGCCTCCGGGGGTGGTGGATCGCCTGGTCATGGAGAGGAGCTCGCGGGTTGCCGTGCTCCCCGTCGAGTTGAGGTGGAGCGACCTGGGGTCGTTCCTCGACCTCTACCAGGCGGCCATCGACGCGGGCGCTGGGGACGACCGGGAGAACGTAGTTCGAGGAGATGCGCTGCTGCTCGACAGCGACCAGTCCTACGTGGACTCGACGGGACAGCGCCTGGTGGTGGTCGTCGGTGCCGAGCAGCTGGCCGTGATCGACACCGAAGACGCGCTCTTGGTGTGTCCGCTGAGCCGGGTCCAAGAAGTGATGAGGGTTGTCGAGGAGCTGCAGAAGAAGGGGCGGTCGGACCTCCTCTAGCGGCTCAGAAACGCGCCTGGAGGCCCTGCGACGTACCCATACAATGACTGGGCTCGGCGCACTTGGACACTCCCAGGGAGATCAGTGGTGACAGATCCTCAGATCACTTTCGGTACCGATGGGTGGCGGGCCGTGGTGGCCGATGACTTCACCTACGCCAACGTGCGCGCGGTGACCCAGGCGGTCGCTCAGTACCTGGCTGCCGCCCCCAGCGACGGCGCGGTAGTGGTCGGGCACGACACGCGCTTTTCGGCCGAGCTGTTCGCCCGCGAGGTGGCTCGCGTCCTGGCCGCCAACTCCCGCCATGTGCTGCTCAGCGACCGGCCCAGCCCGACCCAGGTGTCGGCCTGGCTGGTCGTCGACCGGAAGGCTCTCGGTGGAGTGGTGGTGACGGCGAGTCACAACCCGCCCGAGTTCAACGGACTCAAGTACAAGCCCGACTACGGCGGGTCGGCGTCCCCTGAGGTGATCAGCAAGCTGGAGGAGGAGCTCGCCCTGGTGCTCGAGAACGACTCGGTGCGCACCATGGCCATCGATGAGGCGATCGCCCAGGGTCTGGTCGAGCTGATCGATCCGCGCCCCTCATATCGGATCCAGATCGGACGTCTGGTCGAGCTCGAGGCGATCAAGCAGGCCGGCCTGCACATCCTGCACGACCCCATGTACGGATCGGGATCGGGCTATGTCGCGGACCTCCTCGACGGGGGCGCGACCGAGGTGACCCAGCTCCACTCGGAACGCAACCCCGGCTTCGGCGGTCTTCACCCCGAGCCGATCCCGCCCAACACCGACGAGGCGGCGGCGGCTCTCCGGGCGGGCGGCTTCGACCTGGGCATCGTCAACGACGGGGACGCCGACCGAGTCGGGATCTTCGATGAGAAGGGGGACTTTGTCGATCAGCTCGAGGTGGCCACCCTGCTGCTGTGGCACCTCTGCGAGAACCGCGGGCTCCGGGGCCCGGTGGTGCGCTCGCTGACCATGACCCGTCGTCTCGACATCCTCGGCCAGCGCTACGGCTGCGAGGTGGAGGAGCTGCCCGTGGGCTTCAAGCACCTGGGTACCAGGATGCGCGAGCTCGACGCCTTGTTCGCCGCCGAGGAGTCAGGAGGCTTCGGCTTCCGGGGTCACATACCCGAGCGGGACGGGATCCTGAGTGGACTCTTCTTCGCCGAGATGATCGTGATGTCGGGCAGCTCACTGAGCCAGATCCGGCAGCGAGTGGCCGACCTGGTGGGGCCGCACGCCTACGCGCGAAGAGATCACCGTCTGCCCCGGGAGGGATACCAGGCCGCTCGGGAGAGACTGATCGAACGCATGGAGAAAGAACCCCCGGAGCGGGTCGGAGAGGAACGGATCACCAAGACGAGGACTGACGACGGCTACAAGTACTGGCTCGGTGAGGACTCCTGGGTCTTGGTCCGAATGTCCGGCACCGAGCCGCTGATGCGCGTCTACTGCGAGTCGACCACTCCCGAGCGGGTGCAGCGGCTGCTCAACGATTTCGGGGGTGAGTTGGGCCTCATCGACGCGGGTGCAAGCCACCATGGTTGAGTCCGAGGACAACCACCAGCCGGAGCGTTGGGTCGAGAAGCCCTGGGGGTACGAGATCTGGTTCGCGGTGACCGACCGCTATGCCGGCAAGATCATCCACATTGCGGCCGGCCACGAGCTGAGCCTGCAATACCACGAGCGCAAGGACGAGTCGATCTACGTTCTCTCCGGGAGGATGGAGTTGGAGCTCGACGACGAGCAGGCGGAGCTGCAGACGATGGAGTTGGGCCCGGGCCAGTGTCAGCACATCGGAGTCGGTCAGCGCCACCGGATGCGGGCGCTCGAAGACACGGAACTCTGCGAAGTTTCAACTCCCGATCTGGATGACGTGGTCCGCTTGCAGGACCGCTATGGTCGGGTCGATCCCCCGAGCGACTGACCACCTCGTCAGTTGCGGTCAGCGAGGGGAGAGGGCGCGAGGATCACCGTCGACCGCTTTGAGATCCCGCCTTTCCCCCAATATCCACAGGTGAACGTGGAAAACTCAGCCGTGGAGTCAGCGACCTGAGCAGCCGCCCCCGGGGAGCGGCGGCGCTGCGCCAGGAGGCCGAGACGGGACTCGGCGTGGCTCCCTTTGAGCGCCAGCTGGAACTCCATCTGTCCCCGCCCCGAGTGGTGCCTTTTTCTCTGGCCGCGGCCGCCGTCTGCGGCCTCTCCGGGCTCGGTATCCTGCCTCTGGTAGCCGTCGTTGGGCTTGATGTCGGGGCCGCTCTCTGCTACCTGGTGGCGTTGCGCTCCGCACTGCCGCGCTGGCCCGAGCTGCCCTGGCGGCGACTCCACTTCCTCAGCGGGATGCGGCCGGCGGCGCTTCCTCTGGCCGGATTCGTCTCGGCGGCGATCGCCCTGGCGGAGCAACCCGGCTTGCCGGGATTGGCGCTCGTGCCCCTCTGGGTGTTGCTGATGCTCACCGTCTGCCCCTGGCTCGAGGTTGCCGAGGAGAGGCGCTCTTCACTGCGCTGGGGACCCAGCGTGCTGGCACTTCTGGCGATCTCCATCCCTCTGCCCCTCTTCATCCTGGCCATGAGCCCGTCGGTGGCCGCGCCGGTACGGGCGGCGGTGGTCGCGCTGGCGGTGCTGGTGCCCAGCTGGCGGCTGATCAGCCTGACCTGCCGCGACGACCGGCTGGCCTGGTCCCGCTCGCTGACTGTGGCAATCGTGCTGGGGGCAGCGGCCGGCGCGACGGCAATGCTCCGGGTGCCGATCCCACTTCTGCCGGTGGCCCTGCTGCTGGGTTGGTATGGCCTGACCGGAGTCGTCAGCCAGCACGACCGCCGCTCGATCGGAATCTTCGCCGTCTTCGTCGTGGTGGCGGCGGTCATTCTGGCGGTGGGCCACCCGCTCTGATCGGGGTGACCCATCGGCGGCAAAGGATGTACCGTGGGTTGCCTATGCGAACAGCCTCCTTGGGAAGTTGGTGGGACGCGGATGGACTGCCGCCGCCGCTGAGCTCGCGCTAAGCGCTGACCGGTTCGCTCGGGGGCTCGCCCGCTTGAGCCCCCACCGACATTCAGTCCCAAGGTCACTCATGCAGCTCGAGGAGGCTTCCCATGGCTACAACTCTTTCCCAATCTGAGCTAAGGACGAGCGCCGCCGAGGGCGGCACAGCGGAGCAATGGCGGGAGCGCGATCGCCGCTCGGTGGCTTCGGTGTGGTCCCGCTACACCGATCTCGTGGTGAGCTCGGCCGAGGGCTCTTACCTGATCGACGTCGAGGGCCGGCGCTACCTCGACTTCGCCTGCGGTATCGCGGTCACCAGTCTGGGCCACCGTCACCCCGACGTGACGGCGGCGGTGCATCGCCAGCTGGATCGCTACTGGCACACCAGCATCGTGACCCAGAGCGTGGTCATGACCGAGGCGGCGGAGCGGGTGGCCGCCATCTGCCCCGAACCCTTGGATGTGGTGTTCTTCGCCAACTCCGGGGCCGAGGTGGTCGATGGGTCGCTCAAATTGGCCCGGCGCTCAACCGGCCGTCAGGGCATCATCTGCTTCCGGGGCGGCTTCCACGGCCGAACCTTCGGGGCGATGAGCGTGACTACCAGCAAGGCCCTCTATCGATCGCAGTACGGGCCGCTGGTGCCGGGCGTGTATGTGACCCCCTACCCCTACTGCTACCGCGTCTGCGAGCACGCCCCGGGAGAGCCCTGTCCGATCGCGGCTGGGGTCGAGCTGGAACGCCTCTTCCACCAGGTTGTTCCCGCCGATGAGGTGGCCGCCATCCTGGTCGAACCGATCCAGGGGGAAGGTGGCTATGTCGTACCACCCACCGGATTCCTGTCGACGCTGCGGAGGATCTGCGACGAGCACGGCATTCTGCTCATCTGCGACGAGATCCAGACTGGGGTGGCCCGGACCGGACGCTGGCTGGCGGTTGACCACGAGCAGGTGGTTCCGGACATCGTGACCCTGGCCAAAGCTCTGGGGAGTGGACTCCCCGTGGGCGCCATCGTGTCCAGTCACCGCCTGATGGACCGCTGGGAGTCGGGTAGTCACGGCAGCACCTTTGGCGGCAACCCCGTTGTCGGGGCCGCGGTAATCGCCACCCTCGAGGTGATTGAGCGCGACCAGTTGATCGACCGAGCCGCCGCTCTGGGCGAGGCCATTCGGGCGCGGATCACGGCCTGGCAGACGGCAGGCCACGGGCCGTCCGACCTCCGCGGTCGAGGAGCCCTGATCGGGATGGAGTTCCTGGACGACCAAGACCGACCGGACACCCACCGTGTCACCCAGATCAAGCACCGGGCACTCGAGGCCGGCCTCGTGGTCCTCTCCTGTGGCATCGATGACAACGTGATCCGGCTCCTGCCTCCGCTCACCGTGAGCGACTCCGAGCTGGCCGAGGGACTCGACATCCTCGAGGCGGCTGTGGTGGAGACCGGGAGGGCTCGATGACTACGACCGAGGCGGCCACAGCTCGCACCTACGGCAACCTGATTGGCGCGGGGTGGCGGGAGCCCAGCGGAGGCCAGACCTTCGAATCGATCAACCCCGCCCGGCGTTCCGAGGTCATCGGCCATTTCGCCAGGGGCACCGCGGAGGACGTCGAGCTGGCCGTGCGTGCTGCTTCGGCAGCGCAGCCAGATTGGGCGCGGACCCCGGTTCCGGCTCGCGCCGAGATCCTGGCCCGGGCCGGGCGAATCCTCGAGGAGAGGAAGGAGGAGCTGGCCCAGCTCATGACCAGAGAGATGGGCAAGGTACTCACCGAGGCGCGTGGCGATGTCCAGGAGGGCATCGACATGGCCAAGTACATGGCCGGCCAGGGGCGCAACCCGGTTGGGGAGGTGGTCCCCAGCGAACTCCGTCAGAAGCGCGCCTTCGCGGAGCGAGTCCCTATCGGCGTGGTTGGCTGCATCACCCCCTGGAACTTCCCCATGGCGATTCCCTGCTGGAAGCTGATGCCCGCCCTCCTGGCTGGGAACGCGGTCGTCTTCAAGCCCGCCGAGGACACCCCCTTGGTGGCGATCAAACTAGCCGAGATCCTCATCGAGGCAGGTCTGCCCGCCGGGGTCTTGGGGTTGGTCACCGGTTTGGGGGAGGAGGCGGGAGCGGCCCTGGTCGAGCACCCTGGGGTGCGAGCCATCTCCTTCACCGGCTCGGTGAAGGTGGGCCAGGAGATCGCCGCCGCCTGCGGCCGCCTGAGCAAGCGCGTCTCTTTGGAGCTGGGAGGCAAGAACGCCATGTTGGTGAGCGCTGATGCTGACCTTGAGCTGGCCCTGGAGGGGGCCATCTGGGGAGCCTTCGGTACCACTGGTCAGCGCTGCACCGCCACCTCGCGTTTCATCGTCCAAGAGATGGTGCTGGCGTCCTTCACCGAACAGTTGGTGGCCCGCGTGCAGAAGCTGCGCCTCGGAGATGGGCTCGATCCCGAGACGGACGTGGGGCCGGTCATCAATGAGGTGCAGCTCCGCCGCATCCACGGCTACACGGAGGTCGGCCAAAAGGAGTCGGCCCGCCTCCTCACCGGTGGCAACGTCGCCACTCGTGGGGCCTTGGCCGAGGGCAACTTCTATGAACCGACGATCTTCTCCGAGGTCGGCCCTGAGATGCGCATCGCCCAGGAGGAGATCTTCGGTCCGGTCCTGTGCATCATCCCCTTCGAAGACGACAACGAGGCAGTGGAGATCGCCAATGGGACGATCTACGGCCTGGCCGCCCAGGTCGAGAGCGGATCGCTCGAACGAGCCGAAGCCATTGCTCATCGACTCCGGGCGGGCAGTGTCAACGTCAACGGAGGCCTCTATCACGCACCCGACTCCCCTTTCGGCGGCTACAAGCAGAGTGGCGTCGGACGTGAGATGGGCGTGCTCGGCTTCGATGAGTACACCGAAGTCAAGCTGCTGGCCTACGGGCAGCGTGAGGGCGCCGGTCAGCAGTGAGCCGCCTGACGGGCACCGTGGCGGTGGGCGGCCAAGCGGAATATATTTAGAGGTCTCTAGGGCTCGGGATTGGTCTCGGCCCGAGGCACGGGGGTCTGAGCTCTTGGGAACAGGCGACGTCGGTTCGAGCGGGAAAATCCGGCGCCAGCTGTGGGGAGGCTCGGGCACCCCCAAGATCGCAATCGTCGGTGCCGGATTCGGCGGAATCGGTCTGGGTGCTCTTCTCAGGAGGTCCGGGATCGATACCTTCACGATCTACGACAAGGCTGACCACGTCGGGGGTACGTGGTGGCACAATCAGTATCCCGGCGCAGAGGTGGACACGGTTTCCTACGTCTACTCCTACCCCTTCAAACCGTACGCTTGGACGCGTACCCATGCCAGGCGGCCCGAGCTACTTCGGTATCTCGAAGAGACTGTCAAGGAGTTCGACCTCCGTTCCAATCTACAACTCGGCGTCGCCGTAGAGTCGGCGGCTTGGAACGACGAGACTCACAGCTATTCCTTGAAATTGGGTACAGGGGAGAGCGCGGACTGTCACGTGCTTGTCGCCGCTACTGGCTTTCTCAATATTCCCAAGTATCTGTCCTGGCCCGGTATGGAGAACTTCGCCGGGCCGAAATTCCACACTGCCCGATGGGAGCGTCAACACGATTTAGCCGACAAGACGATTGCGGTCGTCGGTACTGGATCAACCGCAACTCAGGTTGTGCCCGAACTGGCCAAGATTGCCAAGAAGCTCTACCTCTTCCAGCGGCAACCGGGTTGGATAATTCCTAAGGATGAGCGCGACTACTCTCCAGAAGAGAGCGCTCGATTCCTGAATCCCGTTCACTACCGCATGGAGCGAGCCAAGTGGTTCTGGGCCACAGAGAAGAGGATCTGGAAGGGGGCTCCCTTCCGGCCTGACACCCCGGAGAACGAGATGGGCCGACAGGCCGCTCTGGCCTTCATCGACAGGGAGCTTTCGGAGTATCCCGATATCCGTAACTGACGTTCCGCACTTCTCG
>PLDE01000086.1 GCA_003135035.1 Candidatus Dormiibacterota bacterium
AGCCGGGCTCCTCGATCATGCCCGGCAAGGTCAATCCGGTCATCTGCGAGTCCGCCCTGATGGTGGTAGCCCAGGTGCTCGGAGACGATGTGACAGTGGCTTTCTGCGGCGCCACCGGATCACTTCTCGAGCTGAACGTGATGCTCCCGGTCGCTGCCCACAACCTGCTTGAGGAGATCGACCTTCTGGCTCAGGCGGCGGCCAACCTGGCCGGTCAGGCGATCGACGGCCTCTCCGCGACCGAACGAGGTCCCCAACTGCTGGAGCAAGGTCTGGCCATCTGCACAGCCCTGGTCCCCGCGATCGGGTATGACGCCGCGGCGGCCATCGCCCACGAGGCGCACCGGAGTGGCCGGACGGTGCGGGAGGTGGCACTGGAGCGCTCGGAGATATCCAGTGCTGAACTCGATCGTCTTCTCGACCCAGAACGGCTGGTCCATCCTGGTCGGGAAGTGCAGGGGGCCGGCTGATCGTCCTAGCGGGGCTTGAAGAGAGTGGTCACGTACCAGTCGCCATCGACCTTGACGCAGCTCAACTGGTCCGGCAGTCCGAGCGGGGCCCGGCCCACCGAGTTACAACTGTAGATGCGGCTACCGGCGTGGGCCGAGCAGACCTCGGCCGAGATAGTGACCTCAGCCGTCCGCTTGCCCACGTCGGAGTAGCCCACCTGGGGGGCCGTGATGTAGGCGCGCTGGGTGGTAAAGGCCCGCAGCAGCGCCGCCGCGCTGGCTCGCTGGTCCGGAGCCAGGTACTCGCGGATCTCATCGAGGTGGCTGTGTTCGATCCCCTCCAGATAG
Source organism: Candidatus Dormiibacterota bacterium (assembly GCA_003135035.1). Taxonomy (GTDB): domain Bacteria; phylum Chloroflexota; class Dormibacteria; order Aeolococcales; family Bog-877; genus Bog-877. The sequence goes on from PLDE01000086.1 coordinate 798, forward strand.
CCGGCCACGGCGGCCGTGGCCGTCCGATGGGAGGGCGGCGGGAGAGGGCGCGAACTCAGCGCCTGAACCAGGATCAGTACGACCACCGCGCCCCCCAAGAGCAAGGTGAAGCGCCTTTGGCCACGGCGAGAGGGCATCTGCAGCACCGGGATTCTGGGAGACTCCTGGTCGGTGGAGGGCGTCGCGCTGGTCCCATCTTTCACCGGGAAACCTCGGGCAGACATCTCCGAGGACGCGAGGGGAACGGGCGGGAATGGCCGCTGAGGGCCACCTCAGGACTGGCTCCGGTCGGCAAAGGAAACCAAATCACGGGTGCCAGCGTTCTACTGAGTGGGCACGGCGCGTGCACGGTGCCTCCCCACCTGGCCGGGTCACGACCCTCATCGGTTGACCCTCGGCCCCGCGCCGTGCCCAAACGTCGACTATGGCTGATTTTGAATCGAGACGACACACCCGCCATGGCTAGTTGAACCAGCCCCGCACCCGTAGGCAGAGCCAGTCGGGCGGTCTCGACTGGCGCCGGATCGGCGCCGCCATCGCACTGGCGGCGGTGGCGGCGGTCGTCATCCTGGCGGTGCCCTTCACGGCTTTGGCGCGAGCCTACGGAGCCCTTCCCCAGGCCGCCAACTTCGGCGGCAACACTCTGATCTACGGCCAGCGTGGAGTCGAGATTGCCGATCTCCACCCTGGCGGCAGCAGTCGGATTCCCGTCTCCTTTCCACAAATCGCCCCGATCATGCGCAAGGCGGTGGTGGCGGTGGAGGATCACAGCTTCTGGAGCGCGCCCAGTTTCGACCTGGGCAGGATCGCTCAGGCCGCCTTCTACGACGTGGTTCACCACAGCAGCTCCCAAGGAGCCAGCACGATTCCCGAACAGCTGGGCAAGCTTCTCTATCTCCACGACAACAAATCGCTCACCTACAAGGTCAAGGAGATTCTCTTCGGCGAGGAACTCACTGCCAAGCTTTCCCGCTCCACCATCCTCGACGAATACCTCAATGACGTGTATTTCGGAGAGGGCGCCCGGGGGATTGAGGCCGCTTCCCTGACCTACTTCGGAGTTCACGCCTCCCAGCTCAACGCCAATCAAGCCTCGCTGCTCGCCGGTCTTCTCCCGGAGCCGACCTATCTTGACCCCTTTGACAATCTGGCCGCCGCCCGCCAACGCCAGCAAGTGGTGCTGGCAGCGATGCAGAAACAAGGCGATCTGACGTCGGCCCAGGTGACCGCGATCCGGGCCAAGGCACCTCCGTTGGCGGCGCAGGGCGGGAACAATCTCAACCTAGCTCCGTACTTTGTCGACGAGGTGGAGAGCTGGCTCCAGAACCGCTACGGCTCCGGGTATCAGAACATGGGTCTGAGAGTCCAGACCAGCCTCAACCTCAACCTCAACCAGGATGCCCAACAGTTGGTCGACCAGACGGTGGCGGCGGGGGTTTACCAACACATGACCGACGGGGCTCTGGTAGCGGAGGACCCGCAGAACGGCCAGGTCCTGGCCTGGGTCGGAGGGGCTGGGGCGAACGGCCCTGGGGGTCAGATTGACATGGCGACCACTCCACGGCAGCCGGGATCCGAATTCAAGCTGTTCAACTACTCCACCGCGCTGGCCAACCACGACATCACCATGGCCACGCCTGTCCTCGACGCTCCTCTGACGGTGGCCACCGGGGGACCCGGCGGGGGACCCTACAGCGTGGTCGACTATGAGGGCCACTATGCCGGAGTGGTGCAGGCGCAGGTGGCGCTGGGCAACTCACTCAACGTGCCGGCCGTCCGCGTTGAGTTGAAGACTGGCGTCCCCGACATCCTCACCACCGCTCGAAACATGGGGGTCACCACTCTGACCCAGCCCGACTCCGACTACGGGCCGAGCCTCACGCTGGGCGCCTACCCCGTTCCCCTCTGGGAGATGACTCAGGCGGGCGCCACCTTCGCCACCCAAGGGGTGCTCCATCCCACCACCTACGTGCTCCAGGTCACCGACGACCAGGGCAAGGTCATCTTTCGGGCGGATCCCACGCCGCGGCGCGTTCTCTCCACCCAGGTGACCTACATCATGAATACCATCCTGTCGCGCAACAGCAACCGGCTACTTGCCTTTGGCTCAGACACCCCTCTGGTCGTCTCCGGTCACACCGTGGCGATCAAGACGGGAACCTCGACCAACTTCGATGACAACACCGCCGTTGGCTGGACGCCGACCGTGGTGGTCGGAGACTGGGTCGGAAACGCCAACGACTCGCCCATGTATGGAGGGGGAGTGAACGGCATCAGCGGTTGCGCCACCCTCTGGCATGACTTCATCGAGGACGCCCTCTCCGGCGTCTCCAACAGCTGGTATCCAGAGCCGAGCGGACTCACCACCCAGGTAATAGACGGAGAGACCGACTACTTCCTCTCTGGAACGGGTACCACGACCAGCGTCCTGGGAGGCGGCTCCACCAGTCCCTCTCCCAGTCCCAGCATCTCAGCTTCCCCCTCGGCGAGTCCTTCGACCAGCCCGACACCGAGCCCCTCGCCGATCCCAACCGCCAGTGGCGGTGCTGGCCCATAGCTGGACCAATCTCAGGCCGAGGCGGCCGCCTCGGCCCGGGCCAGGACCAGTTCGCGATTGGGCTTGCCCTGGCGCATCGGCCCCTGGCTCGCCAGAGCGTCGCCTACGACTGCCATCAGGTGATCGGCACGAAAGGGTTTGGGTAGGTAGGCGAACCCGCCGGCCTGCATGCTGACCCGGAGATCGAGTCGAGGTTGACGCGCGCTGGTGAAGATCACCGGTGTCCAGCTCCACTGACTGCTGGCCAGGAGCCGCCGACAGAGTTCGAAGGCGCTCATTTCCACCAGATTGAGATCGAGAATCGCGCAGGCATAGCTGCCCTGGCGGGCCTGGGTCAGAGCCGAGCGTGATGAATCGGCCTCGACTACTTCGAATCCCAGACGTCGCAGGATGGAGGCGGTCGCCGTCCGGCTCACCTCGTCACGGTCGGCAACCAAGATTGCGCGCTCGGAAAGCTGCTTAGCAGAAGCCCTCTTGGAGGCTGCCGGGCTTGACATCTCGGCCAGTCTAGGGTGGCTCCTGGCGAACTTGGCTGACCTTCCTGCACCGTTCCGGCAATGATCTGTAACGCTTGGGGAACCGTAGGCTACGGGCCCGTCGCGAGCGAAGGCGCACCCGCAAGCGGGTACTGGCGGACAGCACTGCCGTATGGCTGGCACAGGAGACTCAGCGCCGGGGTCCATTGCCGGTCCGGCGGCACTTCTGGGTGTGGCGCTCTTAGCCATGGCCATCCACCTTCATCAGGCGGGCTCCTCGGCAGGGCCACCAGAAGCTGTCCTGGCCGGAAGTCAGGGTGGAGGATCCTCGGTCGCCAGCGCCTGGACATCCCACGCCGCCCAGATCCTCGCTGGGATCGCCGCGGCAGCCCTCCTAGGAGTCAGCGCCACCGTCAGACTCCGTCGTCGCCGGCTGCTCGACACCGGCATCCTGGGAAGGGCTCGAACCGCCCGAGGATCTGACCTCCGGGCCCTGCGCCAGGGCATACGCCGGGGATCCGGCCAAGCGCCCCGGGTCCGCCTCGGCAGCCACCGCCGACGTGACCTCTGGCTGCCCGACGACGAGCACCTTCTCGTGTTGGGCCCGACGGGTTCGGGCAAGTCGTCCGCCCTGGCCATCCCCGCCCTGCTGGAATGGCCAGGGCCGGTCATCGTGACCGATCCCAAAGGGGAGCTGGTGCGGACCACCCTCGAGCATCGACGCACCTTGGGCAAGGCAGTCGTCTTCGCACCGCTTATGGAGCCGACCGCTCGCTGGAACCCGATCGGCTCCATCGTCAGCTCCGAGGATGCCCTTCGGGTCGCCACGTTGCTGATGGGTCGAGCGCCGGATCGTGAGCCGTTCTGGCATGACCTGGCACGCCAATTAATGCACGGTCTGCTTGTTGAGGCGGCCAGCCTCGGTCTTGGGCCGAGCGGCATTCTCGAAATGCTCCAGGCCGTGCCAGCCGAGGAGTTGGCTGAGGTGATCGGACATCCCGTCGCCCAGCGCCTGGTTCAAGGAGCGCTCAGCGGCGGCGACCGAACATCGATGGGCGTGGTCGCCACCCTGGTGGCTCAGCTGGGGGCCTACGGCTCAGGCCAGGTGGCTGGGGCGACCGCAACCAGCGACTTCAACCCGGCCGAGATCGCCGGAGGTGGAGTCAAGACCATCTACTGCGTCGTCGCGCCGCACGACGCCCCCGTCCTCAGGGGTCTGATCTCCGCTCTGATCTCCAGTTGCTGGAGAAGTCTGTTTGCGGCCCCTCCCGCGGTGCCCGCGCTCTTCGTTCTCGATGAGTTCACTCAACTCACCAACCTGCCCGAGCTGCCAGCTCTGGTGCAACTGGGTCGGTCGCAGGGAGTTCGGATGATGCTGATGGCCCAGGATCTGGGATCGATCTCAGCGACATACGGCAGCGAAGCCGCCGGAGCCCTCTGGTCGAACTGTCGAACCAAGCTGCTCCTGCCGGGAATTTCGGAACTCGAATTGCTCGAGCGGGCCAGCAAGCTCGCCGGGACGGCCACCCTGCACCGGCGGGAGGCTTCCACGACTGAGGCGGTCGCGTCCCAGCCGCTGCTCCATCCTGACGACATCCGCCGGCTCAAGGATGGCCAGGCACTCCTGCTGCATGGCGGGGATCAGGCAGCTGTCATAGGCCAGCGTCGGTGGTATGTCGACCGCGTTCTGCGTGGGCGAGTGAACACCGAGGCAGCCACCCCATTACCAAGTACAGCGCGGGGGCGCCCGATCCGGGATTGGACAGAGCCTGATTCGCGCTGGCAGGCTGCCACCAACCCCCTTAGCTGGAATCCGGCGGACATAGAACCCTGAGCTGACCGAAATCTGGCAACTGACCGGGGGAGTGGTGGAACTGCTGGCAACGTTTGACGCCGGACTGGACAACGTGATTCACACAGTCACCGGTCTGGCCCTGGGAGCGGTGGCTGTCCTCTGCCTCAGTTTTGCCGCGATTCGCTACATGACCGCCCTGGACAACAGCCAGCGCCGAGCCGCTGCCGTGCAGGGCCTGGTCACCGTCCTGCTGGGAGTGCTGCTGTTAGTCAACGAAGGGGCGGTCCTGAGCTTCGTTGAGGGGCTTTCAGGGAGCGACACCGCGTGCGCCACGAGCAGCTGCTCCGGCACCACCCACTGAGCACTGTCCACCCTTCTTCGGCTCATCGGCCTGGCTGGTCTCGCCTGGACGGTCGCCTCGCTCTTGGCGAGCGTCGGTCCCATCCAAGAACCCCCGGCGCTGACGGTTCCCGCTCGCCAAGTGAGTGCCGCGGTCGCCATCAGCCCGGAGCCCTCTCCATCGTCTCCCAGTCCTTCGACTTCGACAGACGACACCGAAACGGCGGGCAGCGCCAGCCAGCAATGCGGGGGCATCACCGACCCCCTCTGCTATGTGGTCGACGCCTTCATCAGCGGGCCGGTGGCGATCATGGGCAGCCTGGACGGAAGTCCAGATCCCGCTCACATCAGCCCGGTGACCGGTGCGATCACCTCCGGTCCTTGGCGGATGGTGACCACGCTGGTCGGCAGCAACCCAGCGGTAGACAGCTACAACGGCTCCTGGGGCGAGCCTGCCCACGAGTGCGGGTCCCAGGGGTGCATTCCCTGGGTCCAGAAGATCAATGCCATCCTGGTGCCCCTCTCGCTCACGCTGCTGGTACTCGCGTTCGCCATCCAGGTCTGTCTCTTCATGATCGGCCAGCAGCTCAACCTGCGGGCCGGTCTAGTGCCCTGTCTAATCGCCGCTGGCGTGATCGGCGCTGGCCTGCCACTTCACCTTGCGGCCAGGGTGATTGATGCTGGTACCTGGGGCTCTCAGGCACTGCTGCAGGCCAGCTTTGCAGAGCTCGGCGACCACAGCTCTCAGCCAATCGACTTGATGACCGTGCTCGCGATGACCGCCTACTGCCCCGAGGACAGTCCCATCGCCCACCCAGGGATCCACCTCTCGGAGCCACGACCGTCGGCACGCCAGCAGGTTCTCGTCCAGCCCTGGATGGATCCCCACTTCACCCAGTCGCACTGCATCGGTTCGGACGACCCCGACTTCACCAAGGAAGTTCTCGACCGCAGCGAGAACTTCTTCGGTCCGCCGCTGCACGACGCCAACTGCGATCGAGGCGATGCCGCGCCGGACCAACCTCTCTGCACTGACACGGACAACCAGGTCAACAACAACGCGGGCCAGGAATGCCTGGAAGGTAGTGGTGGGGCGGGCCTCTCCGGGAAGCAACTCAACCGTCTTCCGCTGCCCGGCGAGCCCCGGGCCGGAAACGGCCAGAGCCCCTCCGATTGCCGCTACGCCGACATCTACTGGGGCACGGTACCGGGCTTTACCGACGTCTGGAACGGGGTCGGACCCCATGGCCGCAACGGCTATGACGTCCCCGATGGGATCCAGGGAATGCTGGCCTTCACCATCCTCACCGTCCTGGCTCTGTGGCTGGCGCTGACCTACCTGGCCCGCTACCTGGCGCTGGCGCTGCTGGCCGCCTGCGCCAGCCTGGCCTTTCTTCTGCTCGCCATCCCCGGGGGCCGGCCGGCGTTTGCCCGCTACTGGCGGACGGTGGCAGGCCTCTCGGCAGTGGTCGTGATCCAGACCCTGATCTTCCTGGTCTTCGTCGCCATCGTGTCGACGGTCTCAGGACTCTCTCCGAATCCAGGCGCGGCCCACTTGGGCGCCTGCCCATTGATCTCCACCTCCGCGTCCTCCCACTGCAGCGCTGGTGCATCGGGGCTGCTGGCGTCGGTGGGCAGCGGCGACCCCGGTGACCAGTTCGCTAAGTGCTTACTGGCGATTGTCGCGGTCTGGTTGATGCTGGAGGTGCCCCGCCGGGTTAGCCGCGGGGAACTCGCGACCAGCGGTGGCCTGCGCACCGTCGCGGCTGCCTCCGGTGGGGCCATCTTGGGTGGCTTGGCGGTGGCCCGGGGCCAGATTCAACCCCAAGTGACCCGCTTCGGATCCCAGGTGCTACCGACCGGCCGCTCTCTGTTCGGTCGTCCTGGTCCACGGGATCACCGCTTAGCTAGCCGTCTCGAGGAGCGGGAGGCGACCAGCACCGTCACGTGGCCAGACGCTCCCGGGCGCGAGACCAGAGAGGAGTTCATCGGCCAATCACGGCTGCATGCCAAGGACGCTCCCCGGGAGCTCCAGCGCGTACTCGGTGTGGGTCCCGCCGACCTAGCCTCGATCCGGAAGCGAGCCGCCATCAACCCCCAAGCCGCCGGTGACCTGGGCCGCAACTACGTCGCCGCCGGAGGTGAGCGTGTCCACGATCTCGATGCGGCCTACCTCAACGCTCTCCGGACTGGCCAGCTGCGGCCGGGCACGACCCCGACACCTCCTGGGAATTCAGAGCCATGACCCAAGCTGAGGTTCCCCAACCAATCTCTGGCGTGCCGCTGCGATGGGGTGGCTTCACCGGCCGCCAGTTGACCTGGCTCGGGGTCGCGGCGGCCCTACCGTACCTGCTGCTGCGCTGGCAAGTGCCACTCGAGCTGGTCCTGGTGGCCACCGCACCCTGGCTGGCCGCCGGTATCACCTTCGCCTTCGGGCGTTGCGAAGGTCGGCGACTGGACGCTTGGGTTGGAGACTGGGTGTTGTTCCGGGCCCAGCCGCATCACCTTCGTCATCCCGGATCGCCTCCCTGCCCCACCTACGTAGTCGTTGATTCGGCGGCCGTGGTCACGCGACTCGAGGGCTCACCGACCTCCGGCCCCCTGCCCTGGGTGACGTCTTGAACCCAGCAGCCTGGCTGGCGGACCGAGATTCGACCCTGCATCTGGTCGATGTCGATTTCATCGAAGACGGGGTCTGCCATCTCAGCAACGGGACTCAGCGAGCCGCTCTGCGGATCGAGCCCATCAACCTTGCGCTCCAGGGTGAGTTGGACCAGGAGCAGGTGTGGCGCCGCTACAGGCAATTCCTGACCTCGCTCACCGGGCCCATCTCGATCTACTGCTCATCTCGACCTCTCCCCGCCGGGGAGGACGTAAGTCCGGACGAATTCATGGGTGACCTGCCTTCGGACTTGGCCCAGCGTGATCGGCAGTTCCGGGAGCAGCTCATCCGCGGACGCCTCGTGCAGACCCAGAGTCACCTGGTCCTGGTCTGGGGAGGAGAGCTGGCGAATCCGCTCTCCGGATTGGGCTCCTCCTGGAGTCGGCTACGAGCGGGGCGACACTCCGGACCAGCGAGGGGCGGCGGCACTCAGGTAGGCCTGGAACAACGCTGCGAGGTAGTTTCGGCGGCAGCCAGCCAGATGGGATCCAAGGCCCAGCGGGTCACGGATGGGGAGTGGCTCCGTCTCCTCCAGGAGCAGGGCGACGGCCGAAGTGACCGCGGGACAGCCAGCTTCGCGAGCTGGCTGGCGCCCTCCGACGCAGAGATACTCCCTCGCTTCCTGCGGCTTGGAAACCGATGGAGTCGCAGCCTCTTCGTCAACTCCTACCCTCGACGCCTGGGAATTGGCTGGCTGGCGCCGCTGCTACGCGGCCTGGAGTGCGAGGTCAGGGTCGCCCAGCACATCACCCCGCTTCCCAAGCTGCTCAGCCTGAATCGCCTCCGCCGGAAGATCCGGGGCTTCGAAACGAGTCTTGTGGTTGACCACCTGCGCGGCCAGCGCCCCGACCGAAGCACCGCAACCGCCCTTGGCGACGCACTCAACCTGGAGGAGAAGGTGCTGGTCGAGGAGGAGCGGCTCTTCCAATTGGAGCTCTTCATCTCTCTGGGGGCTTCGTCGCTGGAGGATCTAGATCAGGGGTGGCAGGAGCTCCTCACCAGCATGGCTGAACTCGGCTGTGGAGTGCTTCCTCTCACGCACCGGCATGCCGACGGATGGCGGGCAACCACCCCCTGCGGGGTATCCCCGTTCGGCTGGGGCCGGGAGATGACGGCAAGTGCTCTCGCCACCTGCTTCCCTTTTCTCCGGAGCAATCTCTCGGCAAGCTCCGGAGTGCTCTTGGGACCGAGCCTGATCTCCCGCGAGCTGGTTGTGCTCAACCCCTTCGACGCCGCCAATCCCAACTTCAACGTGGTCGTTCTGGGTACCTCGGGTGGAGGCAAGTCATACACCGCCAAGCTCTTAGCTGCCCGCCTGGCCATCCGGGGCTGCCGACTTCGCTGCATCGACCCAGTCGGCGAGTACCGGGCTTTGGGACGACTGCTCGGGGGTGCCTGTCGCGAGATAGCCCCGGGTCGTAGCTCGGGGCTGAGTGCCTTGGGGCCGGCTCCGCTCCCGGGAACCGGGGGCGATGAGTTCAATTCTCGGGCCGCTAGGGCCCTGGTGATCCTGGAGTTGCTGGCGGCGGGCCGAGCCGGAGAGTGGGATCTGCCCGAGGACGATGCCGATGCCCTGGAGACGACTCTCGGCGAGCTCCTCTCCTCCCGAGACGATGCTCGCTTGGCCGACTTGGTGACTGCGATCGATCGCGCCGGCCGGCCGATCCTCGCCCGCCGCTTGCGACGATTCACCGAGGGGATGCTGGGCGGCGTTTTTGACGGACTCCCCGAGCCGGAGCTTGAGGGACTGGCGACCATCTTCTCGCTGGCCGGTTGGTCCGGAGACCGCGAACAGCTGCTGGCACCTGCCATGCAGATGATCCTTCTCCAGCTTGAGTCGGAGATCCGCCGCGACCAACGATGGCCTCGCCTGGTTCTGGTCGACGAGGCCGAGGTTCTCCTGGCGCGACCAAAGAGTGCCTCGGCGTTGGAGGCGCTGAGCCGGCGCGTGCGCAAGCTCGGCACCGGTCTGATGGTCATCTCGCAGGTCGTTGAGGACTTTCTGGGCTCGCC
>PLDE01000089.1 GCA_003135035.1 Candidatus Dormiibacterota bacterium
ACCAATGCTAGGGACGCGACCATCTGCCGACTCGAGCACGCCAATATCGGATGAGCGTGGCCCGCTCACGTTGCATGCCTGAGGCCCGTCCGATAGGGACAAACAGCTCGGCCAATCGCTGCTCAGTTTTGCGACAAAGTTGAGTACGCCACCGGACCGACGACAGCGAATCGTCGGATTAATCTGCCCGATGCGGGAGTACTCTCCCCTCCCGCGACCTCCTTCCCAGGCAGGCTCCAGAGCCGCAAGGTTCAGAGCTTGCCGACGTGACACTGGTTCGACGAGTCCACAGCATGGCCGCCCCTCTCCAAATCCGGCGAGCCGTTGCTGGGGACTCGACCGGCTCGTAGCAGCGACACCAGAGCCACACTGACCTAGCGCATCACGCCAGCCTGCTTAGATCACGCCCAGGTGATCAGGCGGCCGCGAAGGCGCGGGTGGCAGTGACCTTGTCGAGTTCACTCTTGATGACGCGATAGCACTCGCAGGACACGCTCTCCAGCCCTGCTCGGTCAACAATCTCCACGTGACCCCGGTGATATCGGATCAGTCCGGCCTTCTGAAGAACCCCCGCCGAAAGGGTCACGGTGGCCCGCCGCGAGCCCAGCATCTGGGCCAGGAATTCCTGGGTGATCATGAACTTGTCCGCGCCGATGCGATCGTGGCTCATCAACAACCAGCGACTGAGACGTTCCTCGTTGTTGTGGAGCCGATTGCAGGCAGCCGCCTGGGAGATCTGCCCAAAGAGCGCCAGCACGTAGGTCTGAACCATCTGGCTAATCGGGTGACTGTTGGCCATCGCCTCCAGAAAGGCGTCCGCCGACATCGTCAGGCAGCGCCCAGCAACCTGCGAGATCGCTCGTACCGCTAGGGCGCCCCCGAAGATGAGGGGAACCCCCACCACGCCCTCGTTGCCTACGGTTGCCACCTCGACGATGGCACCGTCCTCCAAGGGGGTCACCAGGGAGACGACTCCGTCGAGGGGAAAGTAGACGGCATCTACCAACTGTCCGGGTTCGAAGAGCACGGTCCTGACCCGGAGGAACACCGGGGCGAGCTTGCTCAAGAGCCGGGCTCTGTCCTCAGCCGGCAAGCACGCCAGAATCCGGTTCTCGTGGCCGTCTACGATCGGTGCGTCTTCCTCTTCCGTCCCGCCTGCTCCTGACCACCGGCCTCGGCCGGTCGCTGCACTTTGTTCGCTAGCGGACCGACTTGCCGGTCCCCAAGTCGCAGTGTACCTCGGCACGTGGGGCGAATCTAGGGACGGCGAGTAGATAGCCCTTCCTGACCCGGGACAGGGAGGCACCGACTTGCTCGGCTCTGGCAACTCCGCAAGGCGCGACTCCGACGATCATCAGTTGCCTTCACCACAGCTGACCGTTCGCTCGGCGGCAAGTCGGAAGGTGGCGGGCGACAGGACTCTCGGGACTTCCGCAAGACGATCCGAGGGACCGCGCGAGGATCTCCTGAGCCGATGGAACGACGCCCTCCGCGAAGTGGAACGGGAGGCGAGCCAATCTCCGGGCCAACCAGTCACCGGGAAACTTCCAGTTCTGGGCGTGCTAATGGGTAGCTCCGCTCGGCATATGGGGATCGGCGAGACTCCCGCAGCGGCACCTGAAGAGCCCGTGGAGTCGGTCTTGACCGACGTAGCCACCAGGGCGATGCGCTTCTTCACCGAGACCATGCCGGTCGCAGCCCAACTAGCCGGCGAGCCGGAGTGGGTTAGACAGCGGGCACAGAGAGNNGGGGCAAGGTCGGATCCGACCCGACGCCGACACCGACGCCGCGGCGGCGGTCCTCTTGGGAGCCTGCTTCCACGCGGTGTTTCTGACCGCCTATCTGGACGACGAACTCGGGGATTCAGAACAGTTTGCCCGCCGCATCGCGGGGATCGTGATGGAGGGGGTCGGAGAATCCAAGAGGCTCCGAAGAGCCGGTTCCGGGGCCAACTCCACCGGTGGAGCCAATCTGCTCCGCGGCCCGGGAGATCGCCGCAGCTATCGCACGCGAGCCGGCAGCTAGCCGGAAGATCCAGCCGCGATTACTTCAGTGTGCTGGACCCGTCGTGGGCACCCAGAGCGCCATGTGGGACGGTTCGACCGATGACTGGACCACGCGCAGGAACTCGCCGCTGACCGCGTCTAGGTCAACTTCCTCACGCAGAAGCTGAGCAAAAACGGCCACCGTTGCCTCGGCGTCATAGCGAGCTCGATTGAAGCGCCGATCTACCAGTCGCTGCACCCGCCGGCGCAGCGGGCTNNAGAACCCGGGTGGTCAGGGTAACCAGGCCGACATACACACCAATCAAGACCCCCGTCACGATCGAGTACGACAGCGTTCGGCTGATCAAGCGGTCGACGTCGTAGAGCCGGTATTTCAGGATGGCTATCCCGAGCCCGATCGGCAGGGCCGCCAGCCCCAGGGTCGTAACAAATTCCAGGAACTGAAGAAGGAGGGGCTGCGCAGAGGTGGAGTTCGTCGAGCTGGGGAGCAGGATCAGCAGGGAAACGCCGGCGATCCCCGCCCCGGCCATGAACCACTTCAATTGCTGGCGACCCTCGTCGCTACCGTGCCGGAAGCTGGCCACCAGCCGTACCACCCAGACCAGCCAGAAGGCCGCAAATACGACGAGCAGCGAATTGGCCCCGTTGTAAACCAGGGCGGCCAGTCCCCGGGGATCGTCGAGGACGACGAGCTGCCCGGCACCGTCAACTTTGATGTGCTGTCCGATGACGCCGCTGGCGGCCACTCCAAAGTTCGCCAGCGCCCAGACCGTCCCGATCGCCAGGTAACACCAGAGCACTCGTCTCCAGCGTGGCGAAGGAACGCTGCCCGCCGGGAAAAGCAGGACCGGCAGGGGAAGCAGAAGAATCGCCGGCACCCAGCCCAACTGCAGGAAGACCACCAGCTGCCCCAGAGGCAGGCCACCGTGGCTGAAGTGAAAGTCCCAGACGGCATAGGCTCCAGCCGTGGCCGACAGAAGCAGGAAGAAGGGGACGCCCAGCAGAATCCAGCCAATCGCATTGCCCGGCTGGCGCCGAGCGACGACGTATCCGACCAGGACGAAGGGCAGGAGCGCCAACAGGGTGGACAGCCCGCTTCCGTTCAGAGACTGGTGGGAGAGGCTGCCAAGCGGGATATCCGCAACCAGCATGAGCAAGACGGCCAAGCCGAGCAGAGCCGCGAGCAGCGGCGACGCTAGGCGAGGGCGGCCCGGCGGCCCNNCGGGGATCTCCCGATAGAGGCTGAGATGAAGACGGGGTCAGCATGGGCCGTGAAAACTCCTCTGCCAGAAGTACGCTCGGCAGCCTGGCGGGATAGTAGCCGCGCGACGTTCCGAGATCGTTACCGCGGCCAGGTAAACCAGGGAGGGTCAGGCGGCGTCTTATGGGCGTGAGTGACTCGCTCCCGGTCGCGCTTGAGGTCGAGCGTCAGGCCGTCTTCGAGACCCTGGCGCGAACCATGTGGCCGCGACTGGTAGCGGCCGCCGCTGCCATCCTCGACGGCCGAGCGGACGCCGAAGACGTAGCCCAGGAGACGCTGGAACTAGCCTGGCGCAAATGGAACTCAGTTCGGGACCCGGACAAACGCGAACAGTGGATTCTCCAGATCTGCGTCCGCCGCGCCATCAGCTGGCGGCGACGGCGGCTCCTCCGCGCGGCTTCCTGGCGTCAGAGGCCGAACCCTGACCCACAGCCATTCGACGGATATTCCGACGACCCCGGGATCGCCCAGGGGTTCGCTCTTTGTACGGCCCGCCAGCGCGCTGTCCTGCTGCTCCACTACTTCCATGGCTACACCCTCGATGAATGCGCCGCTCTGCTTGGATGCCGACCAGGTACGTCGCGCAGCCACCTGGCTCGAGCCCTGAACAAGATCAGGAGGAATCTCTCTTGAGCGAAATTGATGCCGACCTGGAAGA
>PLDE01000097.1 GCA_003135035.1 Candidatus Dormiibacterota bacterium
AGCTGCATCACGTGGTTCTGGATCACGTCCCGCAGCGCGCCAGCCTTCTCGTAGAACGGCCCGCGCCCCTCGATCCCGATCGACTCCGCCGCCGTAATCTCGATGTGGTCGATGTAGTTCCGGTTCCACACATTCTCAAAAATCCCGTTCGCGAAGCGGAACACCAGAATATTCTGCACCGTCTCCTTGCCCAGATAGTGGTCGATGCGAAAGATTCGGTCCTCGGGAACCATCTTGTGCAGCGCGGCGTTCAGCTCCACGGCTGACTTGAGATCATGGCCAAAGGGCTTCTCGATGATCACCGAGGAGCCTTTAGCCAGGCCGGCTCCCTTGAGCTCCTCCAAGATGGTGACGAAGGCGGAAGGGGGCACCGCCAGGTAAATGAGCCGACGCGATTGGGGCAGCGCCTTGGCGAGCTTCGCGCCAGTTCCCACTTGGTCATGGGTGGTGGGGACATAGCGCAGGCGCTTGGCGAATTCAGCGAAATCGTCGCGCTGGAAACCGGTCCGCGAGAACTGCTTCACCGAGGCTTGGGCAATCTCCCGGAATCCGTGATCGCCAAGCTCTTTCGTTGCCGTCCCGAGAATGTCGCAGTTACGGGGAAGCAGACCCTGAACGCTCAGCTCGTACAGCGCCGGAAGCAATTTGCGCTGGGCCAAATCGCCGGTGGCGCCGAAGACCAGGAGGTCTTGGTCGGGAGGAACGCGGAGCCGACTTGGGGCCACGCTTCGAGTCTAAGGGTGCGGCCGTTAAGGCGTTTCGATCCGGGCGGCAACCGCACCTATACTCGAGGAGTGGTCAGCGGTCGGTCGAAGGCGGAAGTAGCGCCGGTACTGGACGAGGGGGCTCAGCCCCAGGACGTGCACGAGTTGGTGGCCAGCTTCCCTCGCCTGACCAAAGACCGGCTCTCCGTCCTCCTGCGAGCGCCTCGGGGGCCCGGGAGTGGTGTCGATCCCGCCCAGCAGTTGGTCGAGGGCAGCCTCTGGGTCGTCCTTGAGGCTGCCGAGGCAGCCCAGTCGGACACGCTTCCCCTGGAGGATCTCTTCCAGGAGGGCAGCACGGCACTGGTGACGGTTGTTCACGGCCTCGACCAGGGGCATGCACTAGCACCTGACCAGTTCCTGACCCAGGTGCGTCAGGCGGTGGGGCAAGTGATCGGCGCCCTGATCATGGAGGAAGAGGAGGCTCGGCTCGAAGATCTCCGCTGGGCGGCCGACGCGGAGCGTCTCTTTGCGGCGGAGGCGGAGCTGCGTCTCGACGCGGACACGGCGCCGACCGACCTCGAGCTGGCGGCCCATCTGAGCTGGCCGGTCAGCAGGGTGGAGCAATTACGACGAGCTGTCGACGAGGCGCGTTCCCAACACGATGTCGAACTGCTGAACATCCTCGGCGAGATCGAGGGGCCATGAGCGACGCTGCCAAGCACGTCCCGCTCGACGCCGTCCACCGTCAGTCGGGAGGGCAGATGGTGCCCTTCGCTGGCTACTCCATGCCCCTTCACTACGGCTCCATCCGGGGGGAACACCTGGCGGTACGTGAGCGTGCCGGTCTCTTCGACGTCTCCCACATGGGCGAAGTCAACGTCACCGGTGCTGGGGCCCTCGGTTTCCTGCAGCAACTGGTGACCAACGACGTGGGCAAGCTCACCCCCGGTCGCGCCCTGTATTCGGTGATGTGCCATCCGGACGGGGGCATAGTTGACGACCTCTTGGTCTATCGCGACCAAGGCAGCTACATGTGCGTGGTCAATGCCGCGCGCCACGATGTCGATCTCGAGTGGATGGAGAGGTGCCGGGCCGGGCACGACGCCCAACTGCGGGATGTCTCGGCGGAGACGGTCCTTCTCGCCGTCCAGGGACCGCGGGCCAAGGGCATTGTGCAGTCGCTCAGTTCTGGCGCGGAGCTCAGCGCGATCCGCTACTACCACCATCGCCCGGGCGAGGTGGCTGGGGTCCCCGTGCGGATCTCCCGCACCGGATACACCGGCGAGGACGGCTTCGAGCTCTACGCGAACGCCGGAGACGCCGAACGGTTGTGGGCGGCCCTTCTCGAGGCGGGGAGTTCTGAGGGTCTGATTCCGGCCGGCCTGGGGGCCCGTGACACCCTACGCTTGGAGGCCGGATTTCGTCTCTATGGCCAGGACATTGGCGAAGATACCGATCCCCTCAGCGCCGGACTGGGGTGGGTCGTGAAACCGGCCAAGGGTGATTTCATCGGCAGCGAAGCCCTGGCGGCCATCGCCCAGGGACCGCCGCGCCACTTCATCGGCATGAGGCTGGGACCTCGGGAGATCCCGCGCCATGGCCATCCGATATACCAGGGCGCGCGACAAGTTGGTGAGGTGACCAGCGGCTCATTCGGCTTCACCGTTGCCGCCGGATTAGCGATGGGATATGTCGAGCCTGAGTTCGCCGCCCCAGGCACTGAACTGAGGATCCAACTGCGAGCTGATCCTGAGCAGTGGGCGACGGCGCCCGTGGTGGCGCTACCTTTCTATCAACGTCCCGAGAGCTGATGCTTCGGGTGGAGGGAAGGGAGGAGAGCTGGTGGCCGACTTGAGTGCATATCGCTTCACCAAGACCCACGAATGGGTCAAGTCGGAGGGGTCCGGGGAGGCGCTCGTGGGAATCTCCGACCACGCCCAGTCGCAGCTCGGCGATGTGATCTTCTTGGAGCTGCCCAAGGAGGGCACCCGGGTGACCGCCGGGGCCCGTTTCGGAGCTGTCGAGTCGGTCAAAGCGGCCAGCGATCTGTACTCACCGGTTACCGGGGAGGTGATTGCCGTCAACGGCGCTGTCAGCGCTGCGCCAGAACTTGTCAATCAGGACCCTCAGGGCCGAGGCTGGCTGCTTCGGGTCCGCGTCGACGGAGATCTGCCCGGAGATCTGCTGGACGCCGCCGCGTACGATTCCTTCGCGCAGGCGGATTCGCACTAGCGCTCGGATTCTCAGCAGGGACCCCAGCCTTTCATGGCCTATCTTCCAAACTCAGATTCAGATCGAGCGGAGATGCTTGCCGCGCTCGAGCTGGGGTCCATCGCGGACCTCTTCCGCGACGTGCCCCCGGGGTTGCGCGACCCCAAATTAGAACTCCCACCGGCGCTCTCAGAACTGGAGCTGATCGCGGAGATGCGCCGTCTCGCCGGGCGCAATCGGGCGCTGTCGCAGTGGGACTGCTTTCTGGGTGCGGGGGTTTACTCCCGCTTCATTCCTGCCATCGTCCGGGCGACCATCGGCCGACCTGAGTTCTACACCGCCTACACGCCGTACCAGGCTGAGGCCAGCCAGGGCTATCTGCAGTCGATTTTCGAATTTCAGTCGATGGTCGCGGAGCTCTTCGACCTGGACGTCGCCAACGCCTCGATGTACGACGTGGCCACCGCCACTGCGGAGGGGGCTCTGCTGGCCACCCTGCACACCGGTCGGCCCCGCGTCCTCGCCGCCGCCACTCTCCACCCCGAGGTGCTGGCTGTGCTGGAGACCTACATCTCAGGTCGAGGCGCCCAACTGGTCAGGCTTCCTAGCCGAGACGGAGTCGTGGATCTGGAAGCCGCCGAGCACGCCCTCTCAGACGGCGAGGCCGCGGTCGTGGTAGTTGCTCAGCCCAATTTCCTGGGATTGCTGGAGCCGGTCAGCGAGTTGGTCGAGTTGGCCCACGCGGCGGGTGCGCTGGCCTTGGTGGTGGCGGACCCCATCGCGGCCGCCGTGGTTGAGCCCCCGGGGGCCCTGGGAGCCGATCTGGTCGCCGCCGACGGCCAGCAGCTGGGGATTCCGCCTCAGCTCGGCGGACCGACCGTGGGACTTCTGGCCTGTAGCGGCGAGCTGGTCCGGCGGATTCCCGGCCGGCTAGTTGGCATGACCACCGATTCCCGAGGCGGCCGCGCCTACTGCCTCACCCTGCAGACCCGAGAGCAGCACATTCGGCGGGAGCGGGCCACCTCCAACATCTGCACCAACCACGCGCTGATGGCTCTGGCAGCCACCGCATATCTGGCCAAGATGGGCGAGGCCGGTCTGCGCGGCATTGCGGAGATCTCCTACCGGCGGGCTCACCATCTCGCCGGTCGCCTGAGCGACATTCCCGGCTTCAGAATCAGGTTCCCGGGGGGCGACTTCCTTTGGGAGTTCGTCCTGGAGACCCCTGTTGACGCCGAGGCTCTGGCCCTTGAACTGGCCAGCGAAGGCATTCTGGCCGGCTACCCGCTGGGCGGGACCGATCCCGAGTTGTCCCAGTGCCTCCTGGTGTGCACAACTGAGCTCACCTCGCCGGCCGCCATGGACCGCCTGGTCGCCCGCCTTACCAAGGCCGCTGTCCCGAGCGTGCCTGTGGGGGCGGCCGGATGAGTGAGGTCCCCCAGCCCGCCTGGGCGGGACCCGAGCCGCTGCTCTTCGAGCTGACCGGTCAAGAGGGTGCTGGACCGCTGCTCCCAGCCGCCGGCGTGGATGGCCCGGGAATAGCCGACGGCCTGCCCGAGCAATGGCGGCGCCAGCGCCGAGCCCGGATCCCCGCCCTCAACGAGCCCGACCTGGCACGTCACTTCGGGCGCTTGGGCCGACGCAATCACAACCTCCAGCAGGGTGCTTACCCCCTGGGGTCGTGCACCATGAAGTACAACCCGGCGGTCAACGAGCAAGCGGCTGCCCTTGACGGCTTCGCCGACATTCACCCGCTCCAGCCCGTGGACTCCGTGCAGGGTGCACTGGAGCTGATGTGGGAACTGGAGCAGATGCTCTGCCAGATCACGGGCATGCAAGCGGTATCGCTACAACCAGCCGCCGGGGCGCACGGCGAGTGGACGGGGCTGCGAATGATTCAGGCGTACCACCTCCGCAACGAGGACCATGCGCGCAGCGAGGTGATCATCCCTGACACTGCGCACGGGACCAACCCCGCCAGCGCCGCACAGTGTGGGCTGACCGTGGTGACCGTGCGCAGTGCTGCCGACGGAACCGTCGACCTCGACGACTTCGCCGCCAAGCTGGGACCGCACGTCGCCGCGGTGATGCTCACAAATCCCAACACCCTGGGGATTTTTGAGCGAAACATTGAGGAGATGGCGCGCCTCGCCCATGCCGCTGGCGCCATGCTCTACTACGACGGTGCCAACCTCAACGCGCTGGTGGGGGTGGCCCGACCGGGTGATATGGGCTTCGACGTTGTGCACCTAAATCTGCACAAAACGTTCTCCACACCTCATGGTGGAGGCGGCCCTGGTGCCGGCCCTGTCGGTGTGTCCAAGCAGCTCGAGGACTTTCTTCCGGTGCCGCGGATCAGCCGGGAAAACGGACGGTTCGACTGGGACTACGCGCGCCCGCAGAGCATTGGAAAGGTGCGGTCCTTCTATGGCAACTTTGGCATGTTGGTGCGTGCCTACGCCTACATTCGCGCCTATGGCGATGGAATTTCCCAGGTGGCCCGGGACGCCGTTTTGGGGGCTCGCTATCTGCGCCAACAACTCAACCCCTGGTTACCGGTCGCCATCGAAGCCGACTCCTTCCATGAATTTGTGGCGACTCCGAAACGGGCCCAGGCACCGTACTCGGAGCTGCGGGCGTTGGACATCGCCAAGCGGATGATCGATTACGGTGTCTATCCACCCACCGTGTACTTCCCGATGACGGTTCCGGAGGCCATGATGTTTGAGCCGACCGAGACCGAATCGAAGCGCTCTCTGGATGAGTTGGCGACCGTTGTTGGCGCGATCATGGAAGAGGGTGGCCGCGACCCGGAGATCCTTCGCAGCGCTCCTCATCAGGCACCGGTCGGTCGTGTCGACGAGGTCAACGCGGCCCGCCATCCGGTGCTCCGCTGGCGCCCCGATCCCCGGTCCGATTGAGCGCAGAGGAGGACGACCGCCGGGAGTTGCTGGGTCTCATGCTGACCCGGGCCTTCCGAGTCGGTGACTTCGTCCTCGCTAGCGGCCGCCACAGCCGGTACTACTTCGATGGGCGCCTGGTGACACTTACCCCCCGGGGCTCTCTCTTGGTGGGCCGGGCGATGCTGCGCTTCGCCCGTGAGGACGGGGTGACCAGAATCGGTGGCCCGACCCTGGGAGCCGATCCCATGGTTACCGCTGTTGCCCTCAGCAGCGCCCTGGACCATGGTCCACAGATAGCGGCGTTCATCATTCGCAAGGAGGTCAAGGAGCACGGCGCGGGCGGCTGGTGCGCGGGCCCTCCGCCCGAGGCGGGAGAGACGGTGGCACTGGTCGACGATGCCCTGACCACCGGAGGATCGCTGCTCCAAGCGGCCGAGAAGGTTGTCGCCGCCGGGGCTCGGATAGCGGCAATCTACACCCTGTTGGATCGCGAGGAGGGGGGTAGGGAGCGGCTCGAGGAGGCCGGGTACCGGACCCGATCGGTATTCCTCCGCAGCGACCTGCTGACGGTAGATGGCCAGGCGCTACCCGCGCCTGGCTGAGGAGGAGAGATGCTAGGAGGCGGCCACCAGCTGCTCTCCCGGGGCGGGAAACGAGCAAGGCTGATCGTCGCGGTGGCCGCTTTTGCGCTCCTCGCCGGCTGCTCCTCCAGCCCCAGCGCCGCCGCGGCTGTAGCCGCCCTGGCGGGGGGACTACCGGTCAGCCATGGCGCCCATCCCCTGGACAGCGCGCTGGTCACCAGCAGTCCGGACGGCGGCTTCTACACTGACCCCACCTATCTTCACTTCTACTACCTGCGCCAGGTACAGCTCAGGGACGTCGAGCCTCTCCTCTCCGGGTCTGAGGCCATCGAAGTTCGCTCCCTGTCGGGTTTGGGTCCTCTCCTCGAGGTCGTGGTCACCGCCACCAACCCTGGCGCCTCGACCACCGCGGTGGACCTCACCCAGACGGTGCTCGAGTCGAGCCAGACTTCCAAGCTCGATCCTCGCGGGGTGCACACTGCCCTCCAGAGGACCTACTACAACCCGATTCGCCCGATCGTGGTCATCTCCAGTAATCGCCTCGACGTCTGCTCCGCTGACGTCAATCCGGGAGCCAAGGTCTGGATGGTGGCCGTCTTTCCCCCAGTCAACACATCGGTGAAGATCGCGGTGGTGGATTCTGAGTTCGT
Source organism: Candidatus Dormiibacterota bacterium (assembly GCA_003135035.1). Lineage (GTDB taxonomy): Bacteria > Chloroflexota > Dormibacteria > Aeolococcales > Bog-877 > Bog-877. Next base: position 7,050 of record PLDE01000097.1, read on the forward strand.
GGCGCCCAAGGTCCACGGCTTCTACCTGCCGGTTGCCAAGGGCGCGATTCCTTCCCGGGTGCCTACCCCCCTTTACTCCCAGGACGTCGACCACTGCATCCAGATCCTGAACGAGAGTTGACCGAGGCGCGCGCCCAGCTGCTGGGGTCTCTGCGCGAGAAGGGCATCGGCGGCGCCACCCTGGCCGCCTTCGAGCGGGTTCCACGCCACGCCTTCCTTCCCTCTGACCAGCGCGACCGGAGCTACCAAGATCGTCCGCTCGCGATCGGATTCGGACAGACCTGCTCGCAACCCTGGATCGTCGCGGTCGTGCTCCAGGCAATCGACCTGCGCCCCGGTTCCGCAGTCCTCGAGGTGGGCCTGGGGAGTGGTTACCTGGCGGCGCTGCTGCGAGCCGCTGGGGCCACGAGGGTCATCGGGATAGAACTGATCCCGGCCTTGGCAGCCCAGGCGAGAAGGAACCTCAATCGGGCCGATGTCTCCGGGGTGGTGGTGCTGGTGGGGGACGGACGCCGAGGCACCCCTGAGGGTGAGGCCTTCGACGCCGTGGTCATCTCGGCCGCCACCGAGGGCGTGCCGCCGGCGTTGCTGAGCCAGGTCGTGGATGGAGGCAAGCTGGTCGCCCCTTTGGTCGGACCCGGGGACGAGCGACTGTGGTGTCTTACTCGCCAGGGCTCCGCCTGGAGCCGGCAGGATCTCGGCGAGTGCCGGTTCGTCCCTCTTCTGGGAGACCAGCGGGAGGCCGCCACCAGGGACGGTCCTAGCGGTCTGTCAAGGTCATGACGACTTATCGTGGACGAGAGCTGATCGGAGTGCCTCCCCAGGGAGATGTAGATGACTGACGCCGATGGCGCGGGAATCATGTTGGAGGTCGCGCCGCCCCCAGGCGGACCCTGGTCCCGACCCATGCGGGGCGAGTTGATTGAGATGGTCCTGCACAGTCGGCTGCTTAGAGGCAACCACTTGAGTGATCCGGCTGATCGGCCCCTCTGGGTCTACCTGCCACCCGCTTATCGCGCCGAGCCCAAGCGCCGGCTGCCCACGATCTACCTGCTTCAGGGGTTCTCTGGGCAAATCGACCAGTGGAGGACGCGACGACCCTTGCGTCCCACCGCGGTTGAACTCTTTGACGAGCTCTTCAGCCAACCTGGAGTCCCGCCCTGCCTCCTGGTATTCGTGGACTGCTGGACCAGCCTTGGCGGCAGCCAGTTCCTCGATTCGCCGGGGACCGGCCGCTATCACAGCTATCTCTGCGACGAAGTGGTGGCAGCCGTCGATGCCAGCTTCCGGACGCTGGCCCACCATGACCACCGGGCTGTGGCTGGCAAGTCGAGTGGAGGGTACGGAGCCATGGTCAGTGCCCTTCTGCGGCCCGACCTCTTCGGATCGTTGGCCAGCCATGCCGGGGACGCTCTCTTCGAGTTTTGCTATCTGCCCGAGTTTCCCGAGGTGGTCCGTCAGCTGCGCGATCACTACCAAGGCAGTTATGCCAATTTCTGGACCGATTTCCGCAGTCGGCCGGCGCTTTCCCAGTCCCACGATTTCCCCCTCGTCGACGCCTGGGGCATGGCCGCCTGCTACTCTGCTGCCGCCGACGGTACCCCGGAGCTGCCCTTCGACGAAGGGACCGGGGTGATGCGCCCTGAGGTCTGGCAGCGTTGGCTCGAATGGGACCCGGTGCGGCTGATTGCGGCTCGCCCCGATGCCGCCCGCTCGCTCCGCGGCGTCTACCTGGAAGGCGGCCGCCACGACGAATATCACCTGGACGTGGGAGCCGGAGCAGTGGCAGCGGCGCTTCTCGAACTGGGCGTAGCCGAAGTCCGGCTCGAACTCTTCGAGGGCGGTCACCGAGACATCGAGTACCGCTACCCGATCGCCCTCCGCTACCTGGCCGAGATTCTCTCCTCCTAAGCGGCGGAGACGGAGCCCAGCTCAGCCCGCGGGCCTGTCGTAGACGTGGAAGCCCCGGCCTGTCTTGCGGCCCAGTTGACCCGCCTCGACCAGCCGCTCCAGCAGAGGGTTGGGGGCGTACCTGCGGTCGTGGAGTCCCTCATACATAACTCGGCAGATCCCCAAGACGACATCGAGGCCGATGAAGTCGGCCAGCTCCAGGGGACCCATGGGATGTCGGAAGCCCAGCTTGGCGACTTCGTCGATGTCGGCCGCGCTGCCCACCCCCTCTTGGAGGGCAGCGATGGCCTCGTTGAGGAAGGGGATCAGGATTCGGTTGCCGATGAAGCCCGGGGTGTCGGCCGAGTTCACGGGAGTCTTGCCTAGCTGACGTGACAGCGCGTCGATGCTGGCGAAGGTCTCATCCGAGGTCAGGACTCCGCGGATCAGTTCGACCAGCTTCATCACCGGGACCGGGCTGTAGAAGTGCATGCCCATGAAGCGCCCGGGCCGATCGGTCGCCGCTGCCAGACGCGTGATGGGGATCGAGGAGGTGTTGCTGGCGAACAGGACGTTGTCGGCGCAGATCCTGTCAAGGGCACCCCAAAAATCCAGCTTGGCCGCCAGTGTTTCGGTGATCGCCTCAATCACCACATCCGCGCCGCCGGCGGCTTTCAGATCGCTCACCACCTCAAGTCGCCGCGATCCTTCCGCAGCGGCCTCCGCGGGTAGGCGCCCGGCCTGGACCGCTCGCTGCAACCGCTCACCGATCTGACCCTGCGCCTCGGTCGCGGCCTCGGGGCGGGCATCGAAGAGCAGTACCTCGAGCCCCCTCTGAAGTGCGGTCTGGGCGATTCCCGAACCCATCAGGCCGGCTCCAGCTACGAACAGTCTCGGCAGGGCGGGCAGGGTCATGCCGGGGCCCCGCCGCCACCGGTGGGTCCGCTGCTTGGAGGCGAGCTCGTACCTGGTAGGTTCTGCTCCCCGGGTGGGCGACCACCGCGGCGACGATGTCGGTTGCGCCGCCGTCGCGTCCCCTCGCCGGGCTGGCTCGGGACGCCTGGCCGGCTCGCATCAGCTCCGGGAGCCGCGCCGCTCGGGGCGACCGTCCCCGGGGTGCCCGTCCAGCCACCGCGGGAGCGGTGGCGGTGGCGACGGCGCCGGCCTGGCTGCGTGCTCGCTTCTCCAGCTCCAATCGGGGTCGGCGTGTTTGGGCTGGTGGCGCCGATGGCCAGAGGGGCCTGGCCGGGCAGCGGTTGCGGTCGCCGCCTCCGCCGTCTCCGGCTGCGCCGGGGGGCGTTGGGATCCCCGCCTTCGGGAACTGTCCCCGGCGCCCCGGCCGCTCCCCGCCGCAACGGCCGGGGCCGGGCGCTGGCCCGTCCACCGAGGAGATCGGTCGCCATCAGGTAACCACCGCAACCGCGTGCCGCCTCCACCAGGCGGCCATACATAGTCTCCTCGCCGGCGCGCAAGGTCGCCGCGTCACCGACGCAGACGACCAGACGGCGGGCGCGCGAGATGGCCACGTTGAGGCGATTGGGCACCCGCAGGAAACCGATCCGTCCGCGCTCGTTGCTGCGCACCAGCGAGATCACCACCATGTCCTCCTCCCGGCCCTCGAAGGAGTCGACGGTGTCAATTCGGACCTGGCGCCTAAAGTGGCGTCGGCTGAGGGCTTGGCGGAGCCGATCCACCTGGTCGGCGTACATGGCGATGACCGCCAGGGAAAGGTCGGGGTCGGCCCGCTCATCAAGGATTCGCACCACCTGGGCGCAGACCCTGACCTCGGCGTCGTTGCGCAGGGCGCCTCCAGCTCCACGGCGCTCTCGACCTCCCCGCAGCCCAGCCGTATCGACCATGTGCAGAGCGACCGGGAAGGGGCGCCTGGTTACGTACTCGTACTCGAGGACCTCGGGCGCGTTCTGGAGCTGGTCTTCGTACGAGGCGGAGCTGATGTAGGACGAGATCTCCGGGTGCATGCGATGCTGTTCCACGAGCAGGCAGCGGGCTTGCTCGGGGACTCCCTTCTCCCAGCACCGCTGGAAGAGGCTGGTATCGACGATCTCCTCGAGGTCGGGGTGGTCCTCCACGATCTGATAAATGGCGTCGTCTTCGACCGGCGGGAGCTGCTTGTGATCACCCACCATGACCACGGCCGCACCCAGGCGCAGGCAGGGCAGCGCCTCGTCGATGCGGGCCTTGTTGGCCTCGTCCAGGATGACCATGTCGTAGATCTCGTCGTTGGTGATCGACGAGGTGGCCGCCGTGGCGCAGGTGGCGAAGAAGACGTTGGCGGAGATCAGGCGGTCGTCGTCCTCGTCCTCGACCCGGAAGGCGTCGACGGCAGGATGGACGCGTTCGGCCTTGGCCACCCGGACGGCGCGCAGACCCTCAGTGCCTGCCAGCCGCTCGAGAGCGTTGTCGACGGCCAGGTTGCTGTGGGAGCAAACCAGGATTCGCTGCTCGGTACGCTCCGCCAGTCGGTGCTTGATGGCTTCCACGATGACCGACGTCTTGCCCGTCCCCGGGGGGCCCTGGATCAGAGCGGCCTGACCAGGCTCGAGAGCGACCATGATGCCGATGGCGCGGTCCTGGGCCGGGTTGCTGTGCATGCCCACGGTCAACCAGTCGCTCCTGGGCTCGACCTCAGGGGCGTACACCGAAGTCGGATCGGTGAGAAGCTGGGCCAGCAGCAGGCTGCGGGCATCTCCAGATGCGATCGACGCCAGCGTGCTCCGCTTGGAGGCGTAGAGCTGCTTGTTGAACGAAGGGGTGATCCAGCCCTGGCTGCCAGCCGCCTCGTAGGCCTTGCAGGCGACCTCTACCAGACGGCGGCGGTGATCGACCTTGGTAACCCGCCCCAGATAGTGAGGCTCGTCCTCAGGCTCCACCATCACCGCCGAGTCGACCGCGATGTTGATCGTGTGCTCCTTGGGGACTGAGAACTCGATCCGACCCAGCTCCGGCCTCCGGCGGTCCTCTTCGGTGAATTCCTTTCCACAGGAGGGGCACCGCTCGTCGCGGTCGGCCCGCCACAGGCCCCGGCAGTTGCGGCAGCGCCAGATCTCCACCACCCCGTCAAAGGGGGTCCGCTGGGTGGCCGCGCGGTTGCGCTCGGCGCTCTCCAGGCCGTCGACCAGGGCCAGGGTCTGCAACAGGATGGGGTCGGGCTCCTTCGAGCCCCGGGCCAGCTTGGCCAGATCCATGAGGTGAAAGGTGTCGCTCGGGATTCCGTCCTCAGCGCTGACCAGAGGCTTGCGACAGGAGACTCGGAGGACTCGATTGCCCGGCTCGTCCCGATCGGCAGGCGCTGGGCGCACGCTGTCCACCCGGAGGGCGGTGTGTTCTCGCTTGGCCCGGACTGGGCGCAAAGGAGTGC
>PLDE01000015.1 GCA_003135035.1 Candidatus Dormiibacterota bacterium
AAAGGCGGCGGACACGCGTCCAGGCCGTGGTCGCCCAGGCCCTGGGAAGGCTGCACCTCGCCGATCGGGATCCGGTGGCCGTGGCCGCCCTGGTGCCACCCACGCGCGAGAACATCGTCGTATTCCGCGAAGAGTGGCAGACACTGGACCGCGAGTCCGCGGCCATCCAGGAGAACCGGCAGGCCTGGCTCGACAAGCAGGCCGCGACTCGGAGAGACCTCCGTGCATTGGAGCTTGCGGGGCCGGTTCCGTCCCTCACGGATCTCGTGGCGGCTCGGGCCGAACGGAACACGGCATGGACGAGACTAAAGCAACAATGGGCAACCAGCAGCGAGATCGACACGGAGGTGTGGGCGGCGTATGAGCGGGCGGTGGCGACCGCAGACCGTCTCGCAGACCAGCTCTGGCGCGAGGCCGAGCGGGTAGCCCAGCGAGCCCAGCTTCAGGCCGACCTGGAGACCCAGGAGACGTCCNNGTGGACCGGGCGCTGGGCGGCGGCGTGGCTACCGAGCGGCGTGGACGCACCGCCCCAAACGGATGCGCTGGCCTGGCTCGAGGCCCACGCGACCGCGGCGGAGCGGCAGCCGGAGCTCACCGAAGCGACAGCGCTGGTCGCCGACCTCAGCGCCCGCCGGGACCGCCACGCCGCGGCGCTCCGTGCGGCCCTGACGACGAGCGGGGTCACAGTTCCGAAGGGCGCCACCCTTGTGGAGCTGCAGGACCGCGCCACCCAGGTCCGGCGCGAGGTGGGGAAGGCCGAGCAGAAGCAGCGGGAGGCCGAGGCTGGGCTGTCCAGTCAGGCCGAGGAAGAACAGGCACTCGATGAGCGTCGGGGCACGCTCGAGGCCGACGCGAGCGCCTGGCAGGTGGACTGGGCGGGGGCCCTGGAGCGCTTGCACCTTCCCGCTGGCACCCGGCCCGAAGCAGTCCATACGTCACTCCAGGAGCTGGAGGCGGCACTCCAGGACGCGCGGTCTGTTGGAGAACTGGACCAGCGCATCCGCGGGATCCAGCGCGACATGGACCAGTTTGCAACGGCGGTTCTTGCACTCGTCGAGGGCATTGCTCCAGACCTTGTCCCCGTGACCGCACCCGACGAGCAGGCCCGCCAGCTTGGGGCTCGCCTCCGGACCATGGAGGCAGCGCAGGCGAGCCGCGCGGCCCTGGAACGAGACGTCGCAGCGCAGACGGACCGGATCGCAGCGCTGAAGACGACCGGAAGCGANNCGCCGGGCTGCCCGTCACGTCAGAGCTCGAGACGGCCGTGCATCTCGCAAAGCAGCGCGAGGCGTTGACGGCGACGATCGAGCGGCACCGGCAAGACCTCCTGGGACGCGGGACTGGCTGGACGGTCGAAGAGTTCCAGAGTCGACGGGCTGCGATCGACCCGGACACGCTGGCGGACACCTTGAGAGAGCTGGAAGAGACCGTCACGGGACAGGACGTCGATCTGCAAGCGACGGTGCAGGCCCACACCCTGGCTTCTAAGCGTCTCGAGGAGCTCAGCGGGGGCGGGGCGACCGCCGCTCTCGCAGCCGAGGACCAGCAGGCGGCTGCGGCGGAGGTGGCTCAGTTGGCCCAGAGGTACGCACGGCTCCAGTGCGCGGCGGCTCTGCTGCGGCTCACGATGGAGCAGTACCGCGAGCAGCACCAGGCGCGGGTGCTGGAGAGGGCCGGTGAGCTCTTCCGAACGCTGACGGACGGCGACTTCACGCGCCTCGACGTTGCCGAGGAACACACGGGCGGACCGGCGATCATCGCCGTGCACGCAGACAAGGGACGCCCGTCACCGGTCGAGGAGCTGAGCGACGGCGAGTGCGACCAGCTCTACCTGGCCCTGCGTCTCGCCAGCCTGGAACGTCACTGTGCAGAAATTGGACCCATGCCGGTCATCCTCGATGACGTGCTCGTCTACTTCGACGACGACCGCACGGCGGCGGCGCTACGAGTACTCGCCGAGCTGAGCCGAAAAACCCAGGTTCTCGTCTTCACCCATCACCAGCACGTCCTCAGCTTGGCCGAGGCGGCGCTTCCGGAGGGGACCCTGGCAACGCAGAGGGTCGTGGCACCGGTGACAGCGACTGCGGAGCTGGATGGCGCCTTGAAGGGCTAGCGCGCACGGGCCTACTGCACCCTTCCCCAACGTGCCCGCATGAAATCGCTATGTCAGACTTCAAGCTATACGATACCCAGCCCAAGTTGCCAATCGGCTACTCTGGGACCTCGACCTAAAGGGCGCGACGGTGCAGCACGTCGTCGAAGCGCAAGGCTGGACGGCCAAGACTAGCGAGGGCGATCCACCGATCCTAGCCTGGGTCTACTTGTACACCCGACGCTTCGCAGCTGTGGTCTTGGATCAGGGCCCGTTCAGGCTGTTTAACTGCCGCTTGCCCGACCCCGAGGTCGTCGCTTCGCCGGAGACTTAGAGCGCCCGGCTCGCGCTAGGGCTGGTCCTGGTGTCGCCTATAGGTGACTTAACTCGAGGGATTTACGTCTTTTAGCGATTTCGTTTACGCGTTTGCTGAGAGACGCAGCTAAGGTCCAATCTTGGTCTTCGCAAACTCAAATTCCGGCTAGGAGTGGCGCCAAGAGCTCCACCGGGAGGAGGTGGCCCACACGCGGGCGCGCTTCGTCAGTCGAGGCTGACGTTGCTACCGACGAGGGTTGGCGGGAGAGTCTACGCGGTGGACTGCAGTCGCTGCTCGGCGCTAGCCGACTGCAGCATCCGC
>PLDE01000258.1 GCA_003135035.1 Candidatus Dormiibacterota bacterium
AAGCTTGGTTCTCGACTTGGGCCAGCTTAAGGTGAAGTGGCCGAAGGGCGCTGGCCGGGACCCCCTCCTGCTGGTACTTGGCGAGCACCAGGTCCGCCCGGTGAACCTGCTGCGTAGCGTTGCCACTGCCGAGGTAGGCGAGGGGTAGATCGATGGCAACGGCGAGCAGCAAGAGGCCAACACCGGCGGCACCCCAGGGCCGCCAGCGACGCTTCGGTGCCCTCACGGCACTGCGACGCGGCCGCCCGCCGGCCGATCTCTCCCCCACTCTGCCGACTTTGGCTTCCATGCGCACTTCGCATTCTGACCTGTTGGCGCGATCCTCCGCCACTTCGGTCGGGATCTCGCTCGGCCAGCCCTCCCAGAATTGGCAGGCAGGGTCGCGGTGGCGGTTTGCCGAGGCGGGCCTAGGCCCTATCGGGAAGCTGCGCGGCTAGCTCGGTCAGATGAGCGTCGGGGAGGTGGCTGAGAAGACGGTCGGTGTGGGCCACGGTGCGCGCCTCGATCGCGTCCCGGCGCTCCTCTCCGGCCGGGGTGAGCAGGCCATCCTCCTCGAGCCAACCGTTCTCGCCCAGCGACTCGCGGGCGGCCACCAGCTCGTCATCGCCCCAGCGGAAGAGTCGCTGGGGCGGGGTCGAGTCATCTCCCTGCCAGATCGCCGAGAGGACCAGCAGTTCGAGGGGTTGGAGGCCGGCGGCCCGAGCGGCTTGGTAGTGGACGTACGCCCTCGCCTCCCGTAGGGTCATCGCGGCCCAGAGAAGGTCTCGGTGGGGGTCGCCATCCGAGGGCATCTCCAGCCAGGCCCGCGGCAGTTCCCCGTCGGGTTGGGAGGAGCGCGCCAGCTCGGCCAGAGCGGTGCCCTGCGCGTGGGGATGAAGCCTGCGCAGGGCGGCCGCACCGGCGTCGAGCGCGGCCTCTAGGTACTGGGCCGGTTCCAGCCCGAGACAGCGAGGGCGCAGGTGCTCGACCAGTGAGGGGGGCATCACGTAGAGGGCCTCCACCCAGTCCTGAGCGGGTATGTTTCCGGCCCGGCTGAGAATGTAGTGCGGGAAGCCGGTGGAGCCCCTGTCCTCCTGGAGTTGGACGAGTTCAGGTTCCCGGCGCTGGGCGAGCCAAAGGGTGTTGCAGATCCACTCCAGCGAAGATCCGAGGCGTTCGCGAGCCTCAGCCCGATTCACCGCGCCCTCACCCCAAACGAAGCCCCACGCTTGGTCACGACTAGGCCCATCAGACGGCGTCCGAGACCGAGGACATGAAGAAGTTGTCGACCCTGATCGGGGGAGCCTTGAGAAAAGTCGCGTCCCCGGTCTCGCGGGGGTAAGCCAGTTCCGATCTGCCAATCTCCACGGTTCGCTGGAGTACGCTCACCGGACTCTCGTTGAAGCGAAAGTTGTTGACCGCTCCGACCACTTCACCCTTCTCGATGAGGAAGACCCCGTCGCGGGTCAGGCCGGTCAGCAGGAGGGTCGCCGGATCGACGTCGCGGATGTACCACAGCGAGGTTACCAAGAGGGCTCGCTCGGTGCCGGCAATCATCTCCTTCAGAGTGGTCTCGGTGCCGCGCATGGTGAGGTTGTCGACGTCGGGCCGCACAGGATGCCCGTGATCGGCCGCCCAGCGGCGGGGGCAGATCAACTCCTGCTGGACGCCGTCCTTCACCCAGACCACCGCCGGCACCTTGAGTCCGTTGTCGAAGACCGACGCGTACTCACTCGATGAAAGGCAGTGGACGAAGTTGGGGACCACCATCTCCGGGTCGAGTGGATCGCTCTCCAGGGTGACCGCCCGGGCGTACATGAGATCGCCCACTCGTGGCCCCGACTTGCCGGCAAACACGGTGCGGCCCTCGTCGGCGCCGCGGGCGTGCATCTCCCAGATCAGACGGATGACGAGGTCGGACGTGGCCGAGGGCTCGAGCAAGACCTGGTAGTGGCCCGCCGGCAACTGCACCGTCTTCTCGGTCCAAGCCAGCCGTTCCCGGAGGCGCCCGAACATCGCGGCCGGATCCAACTTGGCCGTCCCCCGGGCCACCGACCCGGCCCAGACGCTCCGGCCGAGATCGGCGGTCTTGAGCGTGAGCGTCAGCGATGCGCTCTGGCGCCGTCCCTCGAGGCGGACACCGGTTCTGGTCCCCAGCTGTTCCTGGGAGGCGTCAACCTGGACGTAGCCAAAACAGCGCAGGCCAGCCTCCCGAGACTGTTCGAGCAGGGTGTGGACGGAATCCAGAACCGGAGCCAGATCACCGGGGAGCGCCTCCGGTGCCGTGACCCCTGCTGCCCCGTCGACCTGGGCGGCCTCGGCAGGTGTCAGCAGAGGCATGGCGTCGGGTGCCTCCGGACTCTGCTGGGCCCGCCCCTTCGCCAGGCGAGCCACCTCGGTCACCTGCGCCCGCTCGACAACGTCACCGGACTGGACGCCGACCCGGTTTCCCTCCAGAGCCACCACCCCGACGGAGGTGGACTCCTCCCGGCCGTTGGTGGTGACGGTGTTGTTGGCGAGCCGGAAGTTGACGCTCGTCGTCTTCCCGCCCAGCACCACTGCCAGGCCCTCGCCCAGCCCCGTCTCGACGATCTCCTCCAACTTCACTTCTGCCCCTCCTGGCGGGAGTTGAGCACGCTCACCTGCCGAAAGAGTGCCGGCGGGCAGCCGTGGGAGACGGGAGCGACCTGGCCGGGTTCGCCCTTGCCGCAGTTGAAGGCACCCTGCAGCTGCCAGGATGAACGACCCCCGACCGCCTCCAGGCGACCCCAGAAGTCGGGCGTCCGCGACTGATAGGCGACGTCGCGGAGCTGGCCCGCCAGCTGACCCTTGTGAATCCGATAGAAGCGCTGGCCGGTGAACTGGAAGTTGTAGCGCTGCTGGTCGATCGACCAGGACTTGTCGCCGATGATGTAGATCCCCTCCTCCACTCCAGCAAAGAGCTCGGCCAGGGTCGTGTCCCGGTCGGGATCAGGCTGCAGCGAGACGTTGGGCATGCGCTGCAGGGGCAGATGGGACCAGCTGTCGGAGAAGGCGCAGCCATTGGAGCGGGGCAGGTTGAACTTGCGCGCCATCTGTCGATTCAGCTGGTAGCCGACCAGGATGCCGTCCTTGATGATGTCCCAGCGCTGGGCGCCCACTCCTTCGTCGTCAAAGCCGACCGTGGCCAGGCCATGGGGCTCGAGACGGTCGCCGGTGACGTGCATGCGGGGCGAGCCGTAGCGCAGGCTGCCCACCTGATCGGGGGTGGCGAAGGTGGTCCCGGCGTAGTTGGCCTCGTATCCCAGAGCCCGGTCCAGCTCGGTGCCATGGGCGACTGACTCGTGGATGGTGAGCCAGAGGTTCGAGGGGTCGATGACCAGGTCGTAAGCACCTGGAGCAACCGAGGGAGACGCCAATTTCTCCGCCAGCCAGCCGACCATCTCCTCCGCCTCGGCGGGAAAGCCATGTCTCTCCACGTACTCCCATCCCCGTCCCACCGGCTTGGCCGTGGATCTCATCGTCTCGATCAGCCCGGTGCCCTTCTCATCCACCATACCGGCCTCTAGGACCGGGTTGAGGCGAATCCTCTGCAGGGTGATACGAGATCCCTCGGTGCTCACGAAGCGGCGGTTCTCCTGTACCTGGAGGCAGTAGAACTCGGCGAACTTGGCCCCGGCGGCAATGCACTCGGCAGTTGTATCGAGCATGAAGGCGACCTTGTTCTCGGGGGCGACCTCGAACGGGTTGATCTCGACCTCGCCGATCCAGGTCTCTTGGTGAACCGGCTCAGGAGCCAACTCCACCCGTTCCTGGAGGAGAGGATGTAACAGCCTGGCCATCTCCACCGCCGCCGCGACCGCCTTGGTCACCCCGGCGGCGGTGAGGTCGGTGGAGGCGGCGAAGCCCCAGGAGCCGTCAACCACCAAGCGCACCCCGAATCCCTGGGACTCTGATTCACTGAGCGAGATCAGGTCGCGCTCCCTGACGTGGATGCCCTGGATGCGATCGCGATGGATGCGGATGTCGCCGTAGCCCACCGCCTCGCTCTTGGCCATGGCGTCGAGCGCGGCGTCGGCGAGGTGGTCGAGGGGCAGCGCTAGAAAGGCAGGATCGATCTCCGCCATGAATCCTCCGCGGCCAAGAGCCGCACTCGAGCAAAACAGGTGACCCCGCCGCCACCCAAAGGGTCCCCCCGGTTGGAGTCTAGCGGGCTCTGCCAAGGCCCGGTCGGGCGCCCTGACCAGCGCCTCTGCGAAAAGCAAAACCCCTGGCACCCAGGTCCGGTGGCCCTAGCACCAGGGGTCTGTGATCTTCCTAGCTCGGGGTTCCTAGCGGCGGCGCAGCCGCATCACCCTGGCTCCGGCGACGAGAAGTACGCTGCCCAAGACGAGGGCCAGGATCCCCGCAAGCCCGGGCCAGGCGAGATCGGCATAGGTTACCGGGTGCCCGTGCTGGCAGCCAGCTGGCCACCCACAGGAGAGCTCACGGTCAGCAGCTCAGTTCCGCAGGTTGAGGCCGCCGTGGTGTCGTTTTGGTCGCCGGCGAAGTTCGCCTGGAGCTCGTAGCTCCCCGCCGCCAGCGAGGCGAATGTCGCCGTTTACGCGCCGGGGCCGTCTGTCGGCGACGGAGAGGCGGTCAGCGTCTTGACCGGAGTCCCGGTGCAGGCCGCCACCGTAGCCCCCGAGTAAAGACTGGTTGTAATCGCGCCGTCAGCGTTGCTCGAGACGTCGCTCAGCGTGGCCGTGTCGGTGGCCGACCCACCGGAGGCGGCTGTGCCACTTCCCGGCCTGAGATGGCTGTCGCGTCGCCACCCTTACCACTCTCGGGGCTTCTCTCGGGGCTTCCCATGGCGGCGCTAACGGCTCCTCATCGCAAGCCGACCCGGGGACCGGCGGAGGGCGCGATTCCCCACCGCCGGGCGGGTCAGATCCGAGTCGAGCTAGATCGAGTTAGGGCGAACGAGACGGACTCCGGCGACGAGAGCGACGCCACCCAAGAGGGTGATGAGGCCCGCAATCAGTCCGGCGGTCCCGAGACCGGATCCGGTAACCGGGGTCGTGGTGCTAGCGGCCAGTTGATTGCCAACTGGCGTGCTGACGGTTACCGGCTCGCCGCAGAACACCTGACTGGCGAGGTTGTTGGGATCACTGACCGCCGTGAACTGGACCTGCCACAGGTAGGTACCCGCCGCCGTCGGCGTGACACTGCCGCTGGAAGCCGCAATCCACGGTCCCGCTGTTCCGCCTTGGAGCGCTGAGGCCCCAAAGTTCTTGATCGAGGTGCCGCCGGTGCAGCTGCCGGGATCACTCGGATCCTGCAGGTAGAGAGCGAAGGTCACGGTGTCCGTCGACGCCGGATCCACGATCCCCGTCACCGTGGCGCTGTCCGTGAGAGCGGTGCTGTTCGGGTTCCCGCTGCTAGGAGTGGGAATGGTGGTGACTGACCCTTGATGGACGACCCGGATCGGCTCACCGGCGCAGCCGCTGGTAGCCTCGGTCGTTGCGCCCACCTTGTAGGTCGCGGTCCAGTAATAAGTCCTCGGCGATGTGATGCTGGTCGGCGTCGTGTACAACGGACCGTTGACGCCTGCCGAAGAGCCCAAGGAGCCGGCAAGGGCCACCACCCCGTTGCTGAGGCTGACCGCGCTGGTGCAGTTGCTGGCGGTGTAGAGGTTGAAGGTAACCGTGCCCGCGGGCAGGGACCTGCTGCTCCCACCAGTTGAGCTCACCGTCGCTGTGTCTGAAATCGAGCCACCAGGTTGGATCTCGGTCTCTGCCTGATTGGTCGAGATGCCAAATGTCTCCGGGATGGGAGATACGTTGACCGGCTCCTGCCCGCAGCCACTGGACCAGACCGTGTTCTCAGTGGTGTTGTAGAAGGTAGCGACCCACTCGTACCTGGCCGCTGCCGTGATCGAACTTGAGAGCTGGTAGTTGCCCCCGGTGAACGAAGCCGACGTGCTGCTGCCGTTGCTCGTGTAGCCGATGTGGGGCCCCGCGTAGAGCGGCGTCCCGGTGCAGTTAGGGGTCGAATAAAGGTCGAAAGTCAGGTAGCCGGTCTGCATGTACCTTCCACTCGACTCGGTGACGAGAGATGTGTCATGGATCGTCTGACCAGCCTCGGCGTTGGCCGTCTGGGTGCTGCCCGCGTATGTCCACGTCTGCACGGTGTAGGTCCAGGCTCCGACGGTCATGGCAGCGGTG
>PLDE01000173.1 GCA_003135035.1 Candidatus Dormiibacterota bacterium
CCGTGCCCGGCGGGAGAAGTAAGGTCGTGGCCTGGTCAGGTGTTCGTCCGCGCGCTCGCGGCGAGCGCGAAGGGATCCCCCGAAGTGAGCCAGTCGCGGAGCCTCGCGGCACGTTGGCTGGCAGACTCTCCGCCCTGATGGTCGCCCCCAGGTGCGCGGTGCCTCGGTGGCCCTGACCCGGCGCCTCTTCGGTCGGGCGCTGCGCTCGAACGAGGCAACCAAGGAGGCGATCGGCCCCGTAGAGGGGCTGTCGGCGCTGTCGCTGGACGCCCTTACATCGGTCGCCTACGGGCCTCAGGCGCTGCTGGTGGCCCTCGGCGCCGGCGGACTTGCCGCACTTCGGCTGGCCCCTTGGATCATCCTGGCAATCGTCGGCTTGCTGGTGATTCTGGTCGTCTCCTACACCCAGGTCATCCTCGCCTACCCGAGTGGCGGCGGGGCGTACGCGGTGGCCCGTGCCAATCTGGGGAGCCGCCTGACCCTGCTCGCCGGAGCGGCCTTGATCGTGGACTACGTCCTGACGGTGGCCGTCTCGATCGCCGCCGGAGTGGGGTCGCTGGTGTCGGCCTTCAGCTCGCTGGTGCCCTACACCGTCCCGATCTGCTTGGTGATTCTGGCCGTGATCACCTTTCTCAACCTGCGGGGACTGGCCGAGGGCGCGCGCGCCTTTCTCCTCCCCACGCTGGCATTTATCGGCGCGATTCTGCTGGTGATAGTCATCGGCCTGGTCCATCCCCTGGGGGCCAACATCAAGGCGCCCGGCACTACCGAAGTTGCGACCCACGCGCTTCAGGCCGTCGGGGTCCTCTTGGTGCTGCAGGCGTTCTCAGCTGGCTGCAGTGCTCTTACCGGCGTTGAGGCGATCGCCAACGGCGTGCCCCTTTTTCGTAAGCCGCAGGTGGCCAAGGCGCGACAGACGGAGGTTCTCCTGGGGACGTTGCTGGCAGCCATGCTGCTCGGTCTGGGGACGCTCATCCAACGGTTCCACATACAGCCCCGAGCCAACGATGCGGTTCTGAATCAGATCGTCGGCTACGCTCTGGGTCGAGGCTGGGCTTTCGCAGCGATTTCGGTTTTGGTCACGGTCGTGCTGGCATTGGCTGCCAACACCTCCTTCGGNNCCGGGATCTGGACATTGGCAGTGATGGCGGGTGTGCTACTGATCGCCACATCAGGCAACACGGTCGCCCTGATTCCTCTCTACGCGATTGGAGTGTTCACCGGGTTCACGCTGGCGCAGTCGGGCATGGTTCATCACTGGTGGACGGCCCGGACTGGCGGCTGGCGCTGGCGGGCACCGATCAACGGGTTCGGAGCGGTCGTGAGTGGGACCGCGACCTTGATTTTTGTTTTCACCAAGTTCCGCGAGGGCGCATGGGTCGTGGTGCTGGCGATTCCCCTCCTGATTTGGCTCTTTCTCCGGATCAGCGGCTACTATCGTGAGGTCGCCGCGGAGCTTCACCTGGGCCGGCGGCCGCCGCTCCCCAAGCGGGCCCCGACAACCGTGGTGGTGCCATTCACCGAGATCTCCGGGCTCACCAGCGCGGCTCTCTCTCAAGCCCTCTCGATGGGCGACGAGGTCGTTGCGGTATGTGTGGTCTTCGCCGATGAGAAGGGTCGCGCCGCAGAGTTGGAGGCAGCCTGGAAGGCGTGGAACCCGGGAATACCACTAACTGTGCTCGGATCCCAGTACCACTCCGTCGCGCGACCACTGCTGCGCTACATCACGTCGCTCAAACCGTCTACGAGCCATCGCATCGTCGTCCTCATTCCGGTCGTTTTGCCCCGCCGCCTCTGGCACCGCGTCCTGCACAACCATCTAGAACTCGTCCTTTCAGCAGCCCTAAGTCGCCGCCGAAACGTCGTGGTGGCTCGGCTGAACCTTCCTCTGACCAAGGACTAAACGCTTCGATGTGTTGTCCGGGTCTCGAACCCGCGACCTTCTGCTTGGGAAGCAGACGCCACCACTGCCTCTGGAGCGCCGACTCGACTTGAACTCAAGATAGCGTCTCTTATAGATAAGTCGTTGATCAGCAGCATTTGCCAGCGCCGAGCGTATGACGCGATCGAGCAAAGTGGGACCGAGGCACGCACCGCGAGAGAACGCCGGAACAATTGTGGTGGCGGACTCCGCCGGCGCGGGCGATTGCTCACTTCGGCGGCCGAAGCCTGTGATGACCGCGATCACCTGCCGCGTGCCCGAAGGGCACTGGATCCCGGGAGTCAGTCAACAGTGCCAGCCGGAACCACCCACTGGCAGTGTTGCCCTGTGACCGACGCGATGGAATCGAAGTCGGCGTCGTAGTGGAGCACGCCCAGATCGTGTGACTCGGCCGTAGCGGCGACCAGGAGATCTGGGATCCTGCGGCCGCGCTGGCTGCGCTGCGCCAGCAGTCTCTGGACCTGGAGCGCCCGGCGTAGATGGAGGGCGGTGGTCTCGATGACTTGGAACGCCTCCAAGGCGCCGAGCAGAATATCCCACTCGTCAGCGTTGCGGGCCGAATACCCGACTTCGAGATCGCAGATGCTCGCCCGGCCGAGCCGCCCGTCGGCGACCAAGGGCTCGACCACTTGGCGGACGCCGACGCGACCGAGTCGCTTTAGAACGCTGGTATCGACCAAAAATGTCAGCGCCAAGCTTCGGAGCGCTTCTCGAGCTGAGCCGAGGCGAGTATGTCCAGCGCCGCAGAGACTCGAAGCTCTCGGTCAGCGGTCGCCCGGTACAAGGCCAGGTTCACTGTGTCTTTGATCGAAGTAGTCCCAAGTTCCGCCCTAGCGGCACTAAGGGCCCCTTCGTCAAGGTCAATCAGATGCTTTGCCATCAACTCAGTATATACCACTCGCCCAGAGTATATCTCCAGAGAGTCAGGGCGTCGGCTAGGAAGTTAATCTCCTTTCTGCCGGCGTCTGAGTCGACCTCCCACCAGTGGCTCGGACCACGGAAAGTTCTCGCTTGAGTGACGCCCGAAGACTTGAAGGAAGTGGTAGACGATAACGTGAAGCTAGCCTTCTCCGCTCAATATTCGCTGCTTACCAGCGTTTGCCAGAGGTAGTTTTAGGATCCGCTGTGGCGGGATGGGCTGGGGCCGGGAAGTCGCGGTCGCGCGGTCAGGGGTAGCTCATCCAGCAACGCTGGGAATCTGCGATGCTCCTACCGTGGCTAGGGACGCTGTCGACTGGCTCGAAGCGGTATTTGATGACTTCGGTGTTCGGCTCAAGCCAGCATTGCTCTGGAAGATCAAGTCGACCGACCTGCCCATCAGCGTCGACGTGAAGGCGGGCGAAGGTCCACGTACCACGCTCGTGTTTAACGGCGAAGACCTCGGCGACGCCGTAATACGCTTTGCTGGGGCTCTGCAAGCATGGCTGGTCACAGCCCTCGGCGCGGAGGTTCCTCCGTGCCCGACCCACGGCGGTGCTCTGAGCCCGTCTCGCACAGACGTTCAACCGGAGTGGCGCTGCCCAGAAGGCGACCTCAACTGCGTCATCGGAGACTACCGCGATGCCATCTGGCCACCCGGCCCGGACGAGCGGCCGGAGAAGTAGCCGCGATGCTGGGCCGCCGCCTCGGGCGCCGCGGCCTACAGGGTTTCTCTCGAGGGAGTGCGGAGCTGCGCGACGGTGGCTGGATTGCAGAAATTGAGGTCCGTCCCGATGCGGACGAGGCTGCGATCCGCGCCGCCGCCGGGCCCATTGCCGTGAGGTTCACTCAAGTCGGGCCAGTCATAACCGAACGGTACGAGAGTCCTGCCACTGACAACGAACGCGCCTTCCGGGCGCTGACACTCCGAGGCACCATGATGCATCTCGCCGCGCTGCAAGGGACGCTCCGTCGAGCGTCAACCGCGGATAACTGTGACTTTCTTGTTGAAGGTTCTGCCGGGCGCGTCGTACGAGTCATTCTAAGGCCGAAGCACCGCATTGGCCCGGCAAGTGGCGCAGTCGTTCTTGATGCTGCGGGCCAGCCCTTTGCCAGCGCAGGCGATTCGGTTTTCTGTGTTGGTGGATTCCTACCGGAATCACACCTCGAGGGCGAGCGGATGCCGTTCTCCGCGGGCGAACTTCGTGTGTTTGAGTGACGGGCGAGCGGTCGCCCTTACTACATCGCGCCTAGCAGACCCACAAGCTCCACGTAGTTACGGCCAGAGGTTTCTCCGAGGCTCAGCGTACCGTCTTGCGGGGCATGTGAGCGGAGCGGGAGACGGGGCTCGAACCCGCAACTTCAACCTTGGGAAGGTTGCACTCTACCATTGAGTTACTCCCGCAGGGAGGTCTATGACCCGAGGATACCGTCAACGACGGCGATCATGAGGGCCACCCTGCTGCTTGAGAAGAAGACGCTCTACCAAGTGAGCTACTCCCGCTTGCGGGCGCGAGTATATCGCTCCCTGGTGGGAACTACTTCGGTCGAAAATGAGTCGCACCTGACACACGAGTCTCAGACCGGCAACTCCTTGGAATCCAGCGGAAAATCAGCCGGCACCGGCGCGACAGCGGCTTGCCCGGCACTGCCATCAACTGTCTCCGAGACTGCCGCTACATAAGCCGCCAGGTGAACGGTGGCATCGCAGTCGCCCTCCACCGACACGATCACCCGATAGCTGGGGCGATCGGGGTCGGGGATGATCAGCACCCAGCCGCCCTCCACTTCGACCTTGAGGCCGTCGGTGAGGTCGATGCGCTCTTTCCGGTATCGGTCCACCAAGAGGCGCATGACCTCGCCTTTGACCTCCCATGGGCAAGCAACGGCGCCTTCCAGATGCGCACCCCGGACGAGCTCTTTGCGCAGGTCTGAGAGCCGGCCCTGGGTGGTCACGAGCATCTCAACTGCGGTCAGGAGGGTGAACATGGCGTCGTAGGCGCTGAGATGGGCTGGCCAGACAAACCCACCCGTTTCATCGAAGGCCAGCAAGGCTTCGTTCCGTGTCGCCGCGCGCACGATCGAGGCGGAGTCGGCTCGAGTCAGCACCATCTTGCCGCCCTGGTCGGCCACCACTCGCTCTAGTCGTCGCGACGCCGAGACGGGGGCAACCACCGTCCCCGGGCCCTTGGCCCGGAGAGTGAGGAAGGTGAGCAGACAGGTGGCCTCCTCGTAGCTGATGACCGCGCCGGCGTCGTCGATCAGAGCCAAACGCTGCGACGAGGGATCCAAGCGAGCACCGAGCAGAGCAGCCACGGTCCTGGTGATGGCCGATGCCTGCTCCAGCTCCTCGTTCTGATTGCGCGCCTGAGGCCAGAGGGCTGCCTCCTCCTCGAATCCGGAGCGAAGGGTGATGGCCTCGATGTGAGCCTCGCGGAGCAGGTGGGGCAGGATCAGCGAAGCGCTGCTGAAGCCGAAGTCAACCAGCACCCGCGGGTGGGTCTCCCGAATCGCCTCCAGGGCGAGCTGCGACGCGACGTGGCGCCCATAACTGGCCAGAGCCCCGTCCGCGTCTTCGATGTCGGTGATCTCGCCCGGCAGGACGCGGCGAAAGTCCTCGCGAAAGAAGGTGTTCTCCAACTTGCGCTCTTGGCGACGGTCAAGCGCCATGCCCCGCTCGTCGAGGACCATGAGATCGGCGGAACGAGCATCCAGCGGCGACGCCAGCACGTGTACCGAACCCACGACGCTCGACTCTCTCGTGTAATGACAGGTCACCGGCACCGGTAGCTCGGCCAGATCGACTACTCGGGCACCCGCCGAGAGCATCCCGGCAATCATGGCCCGCTTGATCATGCCCGAGCCGGGACTTCTGTCCCGACAGATGGCCAGTTGACTGCCCCGCGACTGGGTGGCCGACCAGGCCGCCCCCAGGCGGGCACACCACTCCGGAGTCAGCTCGACGTTGATGATCCCGGTGATCCCTGCCTTGCTGAAGAGACTGCTCCGCCAGGTTCCCGCCCAGATCACTGACTCGTGGACCACCGAACCCGCCTCGATCTCCTTGCCGGGCCAGATGCGCACCCCCGGTTCGACCACCGAGCGCGCTCCGATCGTGCAGTCATCGCCAATCACACTGGAGTCCTCGAGGAGTACGTCGGGCTTGAGCGTGGCTGAGCTGCAGACCACGGTCTGGCGGAGGCGGCTGCGCTCGCCCACGTAGACCTGCGGCCAGAGAACGCTGTTGCTCACCTTGGCGCCCGCGTCAACGACCGCGTACCGGTCCACCACCACCGGACCATTGAGGAACGCTTCGTGCCCGATCACGGCATCACGGCCGATGAAGGCGGGGCCCTCGATCCGGGCAGTGTCCGCCACCGACGCTCCCTCGTTGGTCCACTGGAAGGGTCCCGTGCGCTGCCCGGCGATCTCACAGACGACTCGGCCCTCCAGGGCGTCCCAGTTGGCCTGCAGGTAACTCTGGACGCTGCCGATGTCGCACCAGTAACCCCTCCCCACCGTGGCCCAGAGGGAATCCCGGCGACGGAGCATTTCCGGGAAGACGTCCTGAGACCAGTCGCAGGCGACCGCCTCGGGACAGTACTCGAGGACGGCGGGCTCGACGATATAAATGCCGGTGTTGACCTGATCGCTGAAGACCTCACCCCAGGACGGCTTCTCCAAGAAACGCTCGATGCGACCATCGGCGGTGGTGATGACTACCCCATACTCGAGCGGGTTGGCGACGCGGGATAAAACCAGGGTCGCCTGCGAGCCGTGGTCGCGGTGAAAGGCGACGGCCTGGGTGAGATCAATGTCGGTGAGCGCATCACCGCTGATGACGATGAAGGTTTCCTCCAGCAAACTTGCGGCATTCCTGACGCTGCCGGCGGTCCCCAGCGGGCGGTCCTCGACCACGTACTCCAACTGCATGCCCAACTCCGCGCCATCACCGAAGTAGTTCCGGATGCTGGCTCCCAGGTACTGCAGAGTGATGATCACCTCGGTGATCCCGTGGCGCCGGAGGAGGCGTAGTACGTGCTCCATGCAGGGACGACCGACCACCGGAACAAGAGGCTTGGGCCGCCTGCTGGTGAGTGGACGCAGGCGACTGCCCTCGCCCCCCGCCATCACCACCGCCTTCATCGGAGCATGCCTTGACCCGCCTTCTGACCTGCGGCCGACTCAGCTCCCTCTAGCCCGAGTTTGATCATACGGAGAGTCGGCGCTGGCGACGGCTCATTAGCCAAAGCAGGAGGGTTACCAGGAAGACCGAGACAACCGTGACCGCCGCCGTTCCCACCAGCTCGGCGCCGGCGCTGGGCGGGCTGTAGGTAGGCGGTTGGGGCAGCGCCTGCAGGCGGTGCAGGTAGAGGCCGCCCCGCGAAACCGCCACCACCAGTCCGTGAGCGTGGGTGGAGAAGACGGGTCCCACGGTCGCGAGCTGAGAGATTCTCGCATCAGGAGGGGGCGCCCGATACCAGGTGTACCCGCCGTCGGGCGTGAGCAGGGTGCCGAAGCCGTCTGTCCCCAGGTATGCCGAAGTCACCCCATCCGCGACCAAGGAGGTCACCGTCGGTACCCCGCCCAGTCCGCCGTAGGGCAAGACTTGGAACGCTCTAGCCCAACCCCCCCCAACCCCCCGCCAGATCAGCCCACCTGGCTCCCCGACCAGGCACACACCGCTGGAGAGCTCAGCCAGAGCCTTGGTCGTGCGGCCGACCGTGGGCGCGCTCCGGGTCTCTAGCCAGCGACCCCCTGCCGGGCGCTCCCAGAGACGACCACTCACCAGCGCCAGCCAGGCGTGCCCTGGATTGGGTGGCGCTATCACCGCCAGTGCACCGCCGGAGGTGATCTTGCTGAGCG
>PLDE01000052.1 GCA_003135035.1 Candidatus Dormiibacterota bacterium
CAGGCGGTGATGACCGACAACGCTCTCGCCTACCGGAACTCCAGGGTGTTCCAGCAGACCCTGGTCGAGCTGAACTGCCGCCAGCTACTAACCCCTTTCCACCACCCCCAACTGAACGGCAAGGTGGAGCGTTTCAACCGCACTCTGCTGGAGGAATGGGCCTACGTCCGTCCCTACACCAGCAACGGGACCCACCTCCGCTTGCTCTCCGCCTGGCTGCACCGCTACAACTACCACCGCGCCCACACCGCGCTTGGCGGCCTCGCTCCTGTGACTCGTGTCAACAACCTATCTGGGAAGTACATCTAGGCACGCTCCTAGGGAGCCGACTGTCTTGGAGGCCAGAGGGTATGAACTCTGTATCTGGAAGCAATACAGGTCACGGTCGAGAGGAAGGAACGCTTACCTGTGACTTGCATCGCTGGCGGAAGAGGCGAGAGCTGATATTGTCCCGCGTTAGTCCATGCGTGCTGAATGGGAAGCGATGACCGAGCTACAAAAGGAAATTCAGTACCAGTGCAACGGCTAAACGGGACGCGCTAGCCGGAAACTACGGCCAATTCTGCAAGGACTACGTCCTTCACATCCAAGCCGGGGGTATTCGGTACGGCTACAGCTAAACCTTGGCATCTTCTCCAGGCAATTTGAGCTTGGAAGCCACCGCATCCAGGACTTGCCGGGTGTACTCCTCACTAGACCGGCACTGCCGGTCGGGGTGGACTAGCTGATAAGTGGCGCCGACGATGACCAGTTGAGAAGCCGGAGCCGGTGTCTGACGCTGGCTAGCTCCTCTGATTTCAGCTCGAGCTGGTCGGCGATCGCGGCTGGCTAAGCCCGGCCTGGGTGGAGCCCCCCTTTCCTCTACTTCCGGACGACGTGGGTGCGCGGCACCAGTCGTGTCCCACTCCCTGGGCACTGGAGCTCATCGTTCGCCAGACAGGAAGCATTGGTCAATCGCTCCAGGTCTCCTCGCGGGGGTGAGTTGAGCTGGTACAAACCTGGCTGCGCCCTGCGGGATGACCGTCCTCTTGCCGTGAACCAATGCCACCACGCCCCTGGGCCGGCGGCCAGCGGGCCAGGACAGATCATGACTGCACCGGTGGCAAGCCGTTGGGGACGGCATCCTCCGAGGCGCAACCAATCGGGAGATCACCACCTATCAAGGAACCGTGACCACGGCGTCATCGTCTTGGTGAGATGGCTGGGCTAGGCTCGACGCATGATCGCCCCAAGAGTCCGGGGCTCCTCGGACCGGCTGGCCGAAGTGGAAAGCTCGTCGGTTGGACCTAGCCCAACGGTCCGACCGGCCAGGGCAAAGCGAGTACAAACTACCTACCCGCGGCAGAGCGCCACCCGCCACAGCGGGGCGTCGATCGTGCCGATGTCTAGCATCGCCGACCATGAGCTGTTGACCGCCACCGTGATGGGGTCGCCGACCGCGCTAGTGGTGGCGGATCTCCGTGGCCTGGCGCTGCTCTGGAACCCCGCCGCTGAGCGGCTATTCGGCTGGAGCGCGGCCGAAGTCGTGGGCCAACCGCTTCAGCTCATCGAATTCAGCTCCCGAGGAGAGAGCCACCGACTGCGCCGCGGGGCCGCGGCCGGCCACAGCGTCGTCGAGGTCCAGAGTCAGCGCCGGCATCGCGACGGGCGCCTGGTAGATGTCGCCGTCTCCACCGTCGGCCTGCACGATCCCCACGGCCGGGTCATCGCCGTCCTCGGCACCTATCAAGATGTGACCGAGCGCAAGGCAGCCCAGGAG
This sequence comes from Candidatus Dormiibacterota bacterium, assembly GCA_003135035.1. Classification (GTDB taxonomy): domain Bacteria; phylum Chloroflexota; class Dormibacteria; order Aeolococcales; family Bog-877; genus Bog-877. The sequence goes on from PLDE01000052.1 coordinate 1,760, forward strand.
GAGCTCGTTCGCCAGGCCCAGCGGGACGACCTCACCGGCCTGGTCAACCGGCGCGGCCTGGCGCAGAAGCTGCACCTAAGCCAAGTTGGCAGGCGACGCCGGATCACCGTGGTCGCATTGGACCTCGATCACTTCAAGAACGTGAANNAGCCGATTCACGGTAGTTGCCTTGGACCTTGATCACTTCAAACACGTCAACGACGCTTTTGGACGCGGAGTCGGCGACCAAGTGCTAACCCTCTTCGCCCAGCGTTTGCTGAATTCAGTGCGGCCGGGCGATGTGGTCGCGCGGCTGGAGGGCGCTCTCTTCGCGGTGGTGATGCTGGGGATGCCACCATCTGCTCTTGAGTCGAAGGTTGAGTGGTTGCTCGAAGCCGTCTCAGCGCGTTACCAGGTAGGAGAACACCAGGCCCCGGTCAAGGTGACCGGGGGGGTAGCCACCTGCTCCAAACTCGAAGAGCCGGCCGAGATGCTCCGGCGGGCCGAGGTGGCGCTGCATTATGCCAAGCGGGTGAGCCGGGGTGGTTTCCAGGTGCTGGATGAGGCCCTGGACCGGGCCTTCTTAGACCGGAGCTGGCTCGCGGCCCGTCTCCTCGAGGCAGCCGACCAGAACCAGCTACGCCTCCATTTTCAGCCCATCGTCGCCGCGGTCTCGCGCGAACTGGTGGGGGTGGAGGCTTTGGTGCGCTGGCAGCATCCGGAGCGTGGACTGCTTGGTCCCAATGAGTTCATCCCCCTNNTGGGTCCTTCGCGAGTCGTGTGCCACCCTCAAGCGGTGGACCGACGCGGAGCCGGCCGCCGCCCACTTGAGTGTTTCGGTCAACCTCTCGGTAGCTGAACTCCAGGACCGAAAGCTGGTCGACGAGGTCGCGGTTGCGCTGAAGCGCTCCGGACTGGCCCCAGAGCGACTCCACCTGGAAGTCACCGAGAGCGTGCTGAGCGCCGATCCGGAGGCCGCCGCTCAGGCGCTGACGCAACTGCGCGACCTCGGGGTCTGTCTGGTGATCGACGACTTCGGCACTGGCAACTCCTCACTCACCGCCCTCCAGCGCTTCCCCTTCCGGGTGCTCAAGATCGACCGNNGTGGCGCTGGCTCACGGCCTCGGGCTCTCAGTGGTGGCGGAGGGGGTCGAGACCCCAGAACAGGCCGAGTTCCTGACTCGCGGTGGCTGCGAGGAGCTCCAGGGCTACCTCCTGGGACGTCCCGCACCGGCGAATGTGATCCGGCCGCTTCTCGCGACCGAATGTATGAGGCGCCGACAGGAGGCGACTTAGCTGTCGGCGCGCTCAGCGGAGGGGGACTGGGTGCCGTACTTCGGTGCCGCGTTATGCCGCCCCTTGGCCTCCCCTCCATCCGGAGCCGGAAGGGGCATTTGCGACTTTCATCTGAAACATTGGCGAATTAGCAGAGCCTCTCAGAAATCGAAGCGCCCGGGAAGAAATTCCCGAGCGTTTTTCATATTTCTCGCTCTCGGAACCGCCTGATACGTCGTGTCAGTCACAGAGCAGTCCGGCGGTGGAATCCTGAACAAGAGTTCATAGTCGAGCCTCAGGCAATATGGGCTCGAACAGTTCGACCGGATTACCGGAAGGGTCGTCGAGAAGGATCTGCTTCCCTCCGACACCGGTGACGATGTCATTGCGAAAGTGGGCTCCTGCTTGGCGCAGCGATTCGACGGTCACTTCGATGTCGGTGACTTGGAGCGAGAAACGATTCCAACCCCCTGGCTCAGGCATCCGCCCGTCGGGCATGGCTTGTCCGCCGCCCGGTCCACCCCCTGGTGCGCTCAGCACCAGACGGAGGTCACCGTGCGACAACATGGCGAATGTGGGTGCCGGATGCATCTCCTCGTGAAAGCCGAGATGCTGACAGTAGAACGTGATCGCCTGGTTCACGTCGTTGACGATGTAGCGGACGCTGACTGTGGGCATGGGGTCCGACCTCCTTGCTGTGGGCACCAGTATAGTACGGATCCGTATCGTAGCGATACGCCAACGCTTCAGAGGGATATGATTGGGTGAAGCATCCCGCCCAAATCTGGAGCTGATAGATCGACCATGAGCAGGACGCAGGGTGAAGCCACGGTGGACCCCCGGGTGGAGCGATCTAGGCTGGTGATCCGCCGGGCTGCCCTCGAGGAACTGGGCGCGGTCGGATATGGAGCCTTCACCATCGAGTCAGTCGCCGCCCGAGCTGGCGTGGCCAAATCGACGATCTACCGGCATTGGCCCGACAAAGTCGACCTGATCGCCGATGCGTTCGAGACGTTCCACGAGCAGATGGTCCCCGATATCACTCCTCTTCCACCGAGAGAGCGCATCGAACTCCTCACCCGCCACGTTGCCGAGGTATTCGCGGACTCCACGTTCTCGATCTGCATTCCTGCCCTGATCGAGGGTGCCGAGCGCGATCCTCGGCTCCGGGAATTCCACCACCGGTATTCAGCGACCCGTAGCCAGAGCTTGATCGACGTCATATCCGAGGGCGTCGCTGTCGGCGACATCCCCGGCTACATTGATCCCGAGCTTGGGGCGCTCGCTCTCCTGGGTCCAATCATCTATCGACGGTTAATGAGCGGACGGCCATTCGAGCCAGAGCTCACCCCGGCTCTAGTCGAGACCGTACTGGGACCGCCGAGGGAGCACCCACTCTCAGAGCCACTGCTTTACAAGCGGAGCCGTTCGAGGGGGCTAGCTTGAGCCCGCGGACTCGGCGATCACCCCGCAGCCCGAATGTCAATCTCACCAAACAGCTGAGTTGATACGAAATTCTGGCAACATCGGATTGGGGGCTAGAAAAGGGCTCTGGGGGTCGCTCAAAGCGCTTCCCGGGACTCAGCGTTCGGCATCCGCGCCCCTCCCCGCACGGCTAACCTCGCGTGAGTCGGCCAGGAGCTGCTGCACGGACCTCGCCGGGCGGAGTCCGTCAAACGCCGGTCGTGACCACGGAGGTGTGGAGGCGCGATCCCTGTGCTAAGGAGTAGATGTCGCGCTAGGCAAACGCTCCGCCCAGTCGTCGATGCTGAGTACCTCAGCCTGTCGAGGGAAAACCTTCTCTAGTAGCACGCGGTGGACCTCTGGATCTGCGTCCGCGCATCCGTCTCGAAGGACGGTGAGCTGGTAATCGAGATCGGCCGCCTGACGGAGAGTTGAAAGCACTACCCCACTCGTCGCTATGCCGGTCAGGACCAGAGCACCCACTTCCAACGACCGCAGCAGGATTTCGAGGTCGCTGCCCGCGAACGCGCTGACCCGTTTTTTGGTGACCACGATGTCCTCCGGATGAGGGGTCACCGCAGGATGGATTTGCGTGTCAGGGCGGTCCTGAGCCATCGCCCCCGAGGCGGCTATGGTGGAGAAGGTCCGGTTACGGTGGCTGATCTCCGGGGAGCCCTCGCGGAAAGCGACTATCACGTAGATCACCGGAATTCCGGCCGCGCGAGCTGCCGTCGTGGCCTTGCCCAAGGCACGGAGCAGCGACTCAGATTCTTCCGGATAGCGGTTGACGACGCTGCATTGGACATCCATGACCAAGAGCGCGGAACTCGGCATGGGAACCATCGTAACCCCCGGATCCCCTCGTAGATGGATCGCGTCCTATCTCGATCAGACCGGCCAGTCGCTGCCGCACGGGTCGCATCTGGAAACGGACGCACCGTGGCCGGCACAGTCGGAAACGAGAGCAGTGCTGATGGTGGTCGGGAGCGCCTGCTGTCCTTTCCCCAGTCCGAGTGCATGGTGGTGTACAAATTTGATACGTGATCTCTCCGAAAGTCCGGCAGCCAACCCCACGGCACGCAAGACTCGAGACCCATCGCTTGGCCGGGTAGATCGCGTCCAGTGCTGCGCCCGTTCGGTCGACGGATGGGTCAAGCTTCCTCCGCGTGGCATCTGCAAAACCCCAAGATACTTGCCGCTGGCTTCGCGGTCTCCGCCTGTCTGCATATGGNNCCGCTGGCTACCTCGCCGCCGCGCCTTGGTTTACGTGTCCGGAGTCGCAGAGCCCGTTTGTGCGGCCGGGCTCCGCCCATCCGCCAGGTCGCACTTGGGCTCGGGTTCCGATGCAGTTGCCGATGATCCAAACGGCCTTGCGGTCAGGTCGCTCCCAGGCATGAGGGGGAGTAGAGGCTGCCGGGACGAGCGTCGCTGCACGCGGGTTACGCGCCCCGACACCGAATCCCTCGATTCGATCGTGTCCTCTGTGAGGCTAGCATTGAGAGTCGACTCTGAGGGCGCCAACTCACGCCGCCGTCTTCGGTGCCTCTCAGCCGTCCCTACAGAAATTCTGATCGTGGAACACGCAGCGCGCATTGCTTGAGGATTGGCCACGCCCGAGGCGAGCGCAACGCGTCAAGCAGAACCATCGCTCGCCGCGGAAGGCCTCAGAGTCGCGTGATCGTATACGGGGTCATCCCCGCGCAGCGACTAGCGCTCGGTCCAGCGCGCCGGGTCGGGGGTCAAAGTGTTGCCGGAGGAAGTGATTGGGGAGAGATCGATGTCAATGGTTAGCTCTTGCATTGCAACAGTCAGGACTGCCAGCCTGGCCGGCGGCATATGCGTGAGCAGCTGCTCGAGGACTGCCACCCGCGCTACGTGGTATTCCCTCGCCATCTGATGGCCTGCCTCGGTGGCAACCACTCGGACCACCCGACGGTCGGCAGAGTCACGCTGACGCTGAGAAGCTCCCGCGCTGATCAGCCGATCGGCAGTCGCAGTGGCCGCAGAGCCCGTAATGCCCAAGCACTGGGCAAGGGCTCTCATCGTCATAGGCTCACCGCGAAGACAGTTGAGCGCTCTGAACTGCTGCCTGGTTAGTCCGTTGACTCCCGGACGTGGCGTCGTAGGCACCGCACTGGCCGCCTGTCGAACCAGGTCGATCCAAAGATCTACCACATAGCTGGAGACGCCGGCGGGGACTCGGACTTCTGTACCTGGGACCTCCACCGGGGAAATCTGGAGAACTGGATCTAGTGCGTTCTCCCCTGTCGTGGGCACCACGGGACTCAACACCGAAGACCGTCCTTTCGTAACCCTCTCCGGCTCTCGAGATCTACTCCATCCGCGGCGTCGCCACGATCAGCAGGCATGCGGCGCGCTCCCAACCTGGCGACGCCAGCTACCCGGAATCCAGAAAGGCAGCCCAACCACGTCCACCCCGACCGGCGAGAGGATGGGAATCGCCAAGATGAAGCCGGCAATCAGGAGGCTGACGTCCAAGACGATCGTCTTCAGTTCCGCTTAGGGGACAGTCCACTTGGCGCCAGCCAAGGATTGGGCGCCTCGGTCGACTTCCTCGACATCACACTGAGTGTGTGCCGACACGACTCGGGAGTCTGTACGCTAGGGGACGGACGGGTCGAAGCAGCCTCAGACCACTCGGCTAGACAGCTTGTTGGTGCCAAGGCTCAGCACCAGAATGGCCTCGGACCAGAGGGAGTACGCGCATGCCTGTCAATAGCTCAGGCCATCAAGGGCTTTTTCAAACTCGCTGAAATGGTGACGATCCGCGGCACCAAGAAGCAGTTCGAGACGGCCGCGGAGCGCCTGAAGGCGCGAGCGAAGGCGCAATAGCCGGACCATCCTTCCGTTCAAGCCGCTAAAGACGCACCGCCGAGACGTCCCCCTGGCGAGCAGCGAGACTCCTCTAATGCCACAACGCGCTAGCCTCCTATGCACAAGCAGACCACTAGAGAGGATCTCGCGGTGCGGGCGGCGGCGGTGGCTGACTTGGAGACGACTCAGACAGTACAGGCAGGGGACTGGCTCCAGCGAGTCTGCCCCCGAGGGCCCGGATGTCGTAATGGATCGCGAAGAGGACGGCCACCACCTCCAGAATGATCCGCAAGTAGATCGCGGCCAGGAAGGCGATGACGAGGCCAAAGATCAGAACGATCACCCCGCCGGCTGGGTCTCCTCCGCTGCATACGGGCGCTTGGCCAGCGATGGTGGTGATGCAGTCCGAGCCAGCACCAAAGGCGCCGATCACGGCTCCGATGTAGCTGATTGCGATCACGACCAGCCCCAGGGCATAGACGACGCCAAGGACGTCCTTGGTCACAAAGTTGTTGAAGCGGAAGTCGAACAGCTTGCGCCAGAAAGTAGCTTGATCCATATCTGAGTTCCCCTCTCAATAGGACGGTGAGCCGAGCTTGGCGGTCGCGGCCACGATAACTAGCAGCACGCCGAGAGTCAATCCCTTGCTGAGATCAGTGTTGTAGTTCAGCGATTCTGACCGCCCCTAACAGTTCAGCGATTCTGTCCGGCCATGAAGGACAAGATCGTTTTGAACTCAGTTGAGCAAAGGCGGGTGTTGGTGCTGAACCAGTTGGAGGCAGGGGTGCTGCGCCCAGCCCAGGCGGGACAACTTCTAGGGCTGGCGGAACGCCAACTGAGGAGGCTCAGGGCGCGGTACCGGCAGGAGGGGGCGGGGGCGCTGGCGCACGGGAACCGGGGCCGGCGGCCAGTGAACGCGGTGGACCCGGATCTGGCCAAGCGTGTGCTGGAACTGGCCCAGACGACCTACCAGGGCTTCAACCAGCAACACCTGACCGAGATGCTGGCGGAGCGAGAGCAGATCCACCTATCCCGGCCCACGGTGCACCGGATCCTGAGAACGGCAGGCATCTCGGCGCCACGCAAGCGGAGACCAGCCCGGGCCCGCCACCGGCGGGACCGGATGGCCCAGGAGGGGTGCCTGCTGCAGGTGGACGGGAGCCGCCACGACTGGCTCGAGGGCAGGGGTCCCTACCTGACTCTGGTGGGCGCGATTGACGACGCTACCGGCCTGGTGGTGGGGGCCACCTTCCGAGAGCAGGAGGACGCCCAGGGGTACTTCTTGGTGCTGCGCCAGGCGGTGCTGAGCAAGGGGGTGCCGCTGGCGCTCTATTCAGACAGACATGGGATTTTCGTGAAGACGAGCAAGCAGGAGCCGAGCCTCGAGGAGCAGCTCTCTGGCCGGCGCCAGCTGACCCAGATGGGCCGGCTTTTGGATGAGCTGCAGGTGAAGCTGATCCTGGCCCGCTCGCCCCAGGCCAAGGGCCGGATTGAGCGGCTCTGGGGCACCTTCCAGGACCGGCTCTCGAGCGAGCTCCGGCTGCAGGGCGCGTCCACCATGGAGATGGCCAACCAGATCCTCGCCAAGCACCTGCCCCGCCACAACCGCCAGTTCACCGTGGCTGCCCAGGACCCCCAGCCGGCCTGGCGCGAGCGGCCTCGGCAGCTGGACCAGCTCTTCTGCTTCAAGTTCCACCGGGTGGTGGCACTGGACCACACGGTGCGATTCCAGGCCCAGGTGATTGACATTCCCCGGCCCCTACCCCGCAGCCTAGCCCGGGCCCGCGTTGAGGTCCAGCAGCGCTTCGACGGCACCCTACGGGTGATCTACCAGGGACGCTGTCTGGCCACTGCGGCCGACTCCCACACAGGACCACTCCGTCTACACAGCTTTACCGCACCACCACTCCCACCGCCGACACCAAAGCCGGCACGCCGGCAACGGCCGCTTCGCTCCACTCCCTGGAAGCCTGCCTCCAGCCACCCCTGGAAAGCACCCTGGAAACAGACGGGATGACATTTTCCCTGAACTGTTACGCGGACAGAGTCCCTGAACCACTACATCCCTTGCTGAGATCAGCAGCTACTTCAGACCTGGAAGCACCTGGAGATTGCTTGACCTACACATCAGCCTGGCGAACAAATTCAGGATTTGGGCACGAGTCACGCGCTATAATGCTCTCTAGAGCGAGCGTAAGCCTTCGAATACATTCTAACGCTCGACCCACAGAGCTTTATGAAGATAGACTCAAGGCTAACGGACGATGCGGTGCTAGGCGAAATCGGCCAACGCATCGCGCACTTGCGCCTAGGTGCAAATCTATCTCAAGCTGAACTCGCTCGTCGGGCAGGGATCGGGCGCGGGGCCCTGCAACGTCTAGAGACCGGAGTTCCGGTCGGGCTCGTGGCTCTGATCCGGGTGGCCAGGACGCTGGATGTGCTCTCACAGCTGGAGGCCTGGCTCCCCGAGCAGGCCCTCAGTCCGATGGAGGCGCTGCGGCTCGGCGGGCGGACCCGCAGGCGGGCAACGGGTAACCGGCACCAGGTCGCTGTGGACGCGCCTTCTGTGCCCTGGACGTGGGAGCAGACCACGGACGGTGCCAGGTGACCGCCGCAGCCGTTGCCCTCTGGGGCAGGGTGATTGGTGCGGTGCAGATCGAGCCCGAGTCGACCGCGGCCACCTTCCAGTACGACCGTGACTTCGCAAACAGCGGAATCGAAGTGGCTCCCCTCACCATGCCACTCCGGCTCGAGGGATACCGGTTTCCAGCGCTTCCCGAAGAGACCTTCACCCGTCTTCCTGGCATGCTCGCCGACTCCCTTCCCGATCGGTTTGGCAATGCGGTGATCGCGGCATGGCTCAGCCAGGGAGGGCGTTCGCCCGAGAGTCTCAATCCAGTTGAGCGACTCTGCTACGTCGGCCGGAGGGGAATGGGGGCCTTAGAGTTCCGGCCGATCTTGGGCCCGCGGGCAGTGCGCAGCCAGCCCATCCACATCGACTCCCTGGTCGAACTGGTTTCTTCGATCCTGTCGCAGCGGAGCGCCTTGAACTTCTCATTCGACGATGGCGATCTGTCTCGGTCCGTGGCTGAAATTCTGCTGGTGGGGACGTCAGCGGGAGGCGCTCGAGCCAAGGCGGTGATCGCCTACAACCCTGCCACCAAGCACGTCAAGTCAGGGCAGGTGGACGTTGATCCTGGCTACGAGCATTGGATCCTAAAGTTCGACGGGGTCAGCGGCAACGACGACCGGCATCTGCGCATCCCGCGAGGATACGGCGCGATCGAGTTCGCCTACTCGGAGATGGCCAAGGCCGCCGGGATCGTGATGACCGAGTGCCGGCTGCTGGATGAGGGGCCGCGGCGCCACTTCATGACCCGACGCTTTGATCGGACTCCAGATGGCGACAAGGTGCATATGCAGTCCCTGGGCGCGATGATCCACGCCGACTACAACCAGCCGGGCGCGTCGAGCTACGAGAGGCTGATCGGGGTCTGTCGTGAGCTGAACCTGGACATCAGCGCCCGCGAGGACGTCTTCCGACGCATGGTTTTCAATGTCCTAGCCGTGAATCGAGACGACCACGTCAAGAATTTCGCCTTCCTAATGAACCGGGCGGGCAGCTGGACACTGGCACCCGCATTCGATGTCAGCTACGCCTACAACCCCGAGAGTCCTTGGACCAGCGCACACCAGATGACCATCAATGGCAAGCGCTCCGGTATCACCGTGGACGACATCAAGACAGTCGCCCGGGCGGCCGACCTCGCGCGTGGGAGGATGCAGGAAATCTTCCAGCAGGTTGCGGATACAGTTTGCAGCTGGCTCCAATTTGCGTCGTCGGCTGGGGTTGGACCGGAGCATGCCGACCAGATCAAAGCGGTGCAAGATTCGGTCCAAAGTCAGGTCGCGGGCGGTACCGGCTCGGCACACTGATCGCAATTTCGCGCCCGCAACTACGGGGCCAGGGGCCCCTCTCTGAATGGCGTGTATGTGAGTGACTCCCTGGCCGAGTCGGTGATTCGGGCCCAACCCAAGGCTCCGGTCGCCAGTCTGAAAGCGCTCAGAGAGGGCCAAGTTTGTCCCCGGCGCACCATCGCCGCAACCTGGTCGGGCTCGGCGGACCGGGCAACCCGCGCCTGACCCATCGGAAGGTGCCCAGATCCGAGGGGTGCTTTAGGAGAGTTGCCTACCAGCCCACTCAAGGAGTAGAGAGCTTTCCTTCTCTGGGCTGAGTCCGGCCTGCCGAGGGCGGCTAAGTCCAGCCATCCTCTCAAAGTCGAGGGTAGCCGCGATGGTGTCGGTTAGCGGGCGATTTCGCAGCCCCGCCAGCTGGGCGGCCGTACCGCGGCGCCGAGCAAAGCCATCGTATCCACTTCCTTGCGGTAGCCAAAGGGGAAAAGAGTCTGGCCCACTCCAGGGCTGCACCCCACGCTCCAGCAACCACGCCGGTGGGACCGACACCACCTGGCCCTGGTGCCCAGTTGCCTGGCGGGCGAGATCAAGAACATGGCCCAGGCTGACCGCTTCGCCGACCGCATTGAAGCTGCCCGTCACCCCGTCCTCGGCGGCAGTGACGAGCCAACTGGCCACGTCGCGCACGTCGATCGTCTGGGTCCAGGTAGCTTCTGCTTGGGGGGCTAGAACCGCGTCCTCGCCATGGCGAGCGAAGCGGGCGGGCCAGTAGCCAAAGCGATCGCTGGGGTCGCCGGGACCCCCGATCAGTCCCGGTCGACTTATGTGGAGGCGCGGACCGATGGCCAAACGGCAGGCATCCTCGCAAGCAACCTTCGCCTCCCCATAGGTATCTAGCGTGGCCTCCTCGGCGGACGGAAGCGGCGGCAGCGTAGCCGCTGTCTCATCGAGGCCGGCGGTGTTCTGGTCGGCATAGACAGAGCAGCTCGAAACATAGGTCCAGTGCCGCGCGGAAGCGGCCAGAGCATTCAGGGCGGTCTGGACCTGGAGCGGCTGCCAGGAGACGTCCACCACGGCATCCCAGCTGCCTGTGGCCTGGCGGTAGGCGCGGTCACCGCTCTCGCGGTCAGCGCGAATCAAACGCGTGCCGGGTGGGGTCGAGCTGCTGCCGGCGCGGGCCAGGCAGACGACTTCGTGGCCGCGGGAAACTGCGTCGGCAGCGATGGCGGCGGAGAGAAAGATGGTTCCTCCAAGCACCAAAACTCTCATCGCCAGAGTCTACTGAGCAGCGGGGACGACTTTGGCTCCTCGGACCATGTTCCCTGGACTGGTCCAAGCACAAGCCGCGGCCGGCGCGCGGTGTAGCGCCCGTCCTACGCCAAGGCAGCACAGTTGCGCGCCGGGAAGGCGAGTGGCATGCTGCGTCGATGGAAGTAGGCGAGGTCCGCGCCCACGCCGATCGCGTGCTCCAAGAAGTTGAGCGGGCGATCGTTGGTAAGCGCGCGGTGCTGGAATTGATCCTCAGTGGCATTCTGGCGGATGGCCACGTTCTTCTCGAGGACTACCCCGGGCTGGCCAAGACCCTGATTGCCCGTTCTTTCGCCCAGTCTATGAAGCTCGTCTTCGCCCGGGTCCAGTTCACCCCGGATCTGATGCCCTCTGACATCACTGGTTCTTCGATTTACAACCAGCAATCGGGCGAGTTCCAGATGCGGCGGGGACCGATCTTTACCAACCTCCTCTTGGGCGACGAGATCAACCGCTCGCCTCCGAAGACCCAAGCGGCGCTGCTCGAGGGGATGCAGGAGCGACAGGTCACCATCGAGGGCCACACGATGGCCCTGCCGCGGCCGTTCTTGGTCATGGCGACACAGAACCCGATCGAGTATGAAGGCACCTACCCCCTCCCCGAGGCGCAGCTGGACCGCTTTCTCCTGCGCGCCAGCGTCGGGTATCCCGAGCCAGCAGACGAGGAGCGGCTGGTCCGGGAACGGCACCTCCGGCAGCGCGACGAGGTGCGCCTCACAGCGGTCCTCGACGGGCCCACGCTGCTCGCCTGCCAGGCAGCCGTGGAGGGTGTGCTGGTGACGGACGATCTCTTCCACTACATGGTCGCGCTGGTGGGTGCCACCCGGCAAAGCCAACGCGTGCTGGTTGGAGCCAGCCCGCGCGGCAGTCTGGCACTGCTGCGGCTCTCGCGTGCTCGCGCTGCCCTGATGGGCCGCGACTTCGTGGTTCCGGACGACGTTCAGGCGTTGGCGGTATCAGCTCTGGCGCACCGATTGACGCTACGGCCCGAGCTCTGGGCCCAACACATCCGAGCTTCCGACGTGATCGATGAGTGTCTCAAGGTCGTCCCCGTGCCACCCACGCTTCCGGCCCAGATGCTGGGGGCGACTAGCGCGGAAGGAGACCTCGAGGGCACACCGCAGCCGAGATGAGCGCGGCCAGGCGGCTGCCAGCGGAGCTGCAAGCGCCCCCGCTCGCGGCCGCGCGCGACCGGCACCAGCCCGTGGCAGGTGGCCCCCTCCTGACCGAGCCCACTTTCCGCCTGGGTACCCTGGCACTCCTGTTTTCGGTCGGGTGCCTGGCGGCACTGGCGCTGGGAATGCCCGCGCTGACCGTGACAGTAGTTCCGCTCGGGCTGTGGATCCTCTGGGGACTGGTAGCAGAGCGCCACGCCAGCTGCGAGGTCTCTCTCCTCCTCGACCGGGAGCGGGCAGTTGAAGGCGACACGGTTCAGGTCACGATCCTGGTTCGAGACGCGACCGCGTTCCAGCAAGTGCTGTGCAGCCTGATCCTTCCCCCCGGCCTGTTGATCGGGGAAGCCCCCTCCCGGGTGGCGGTAACGCCGAGCCGAAGCGGGCGCGGAACCGCCACTCTGACTGTCCGTTGCCAGCGCTGGGGAGTCTACCGAGTTGGTCCCGGTGCAGTCCTGGCTTGGAACTCCTGGGGAATTTTTCAGGCACGAGGCGCGACGATCAATGCGCCCGAGCTCCGTGTCTACCCGGTCACAGCGCGCCTGCGCAGAGGCATCCAACCGGCGATGACACAGGTTTTTGTGGGCGAGGAGACGTCTCGCGAAAGAACCAACGGTTTCGAATTCGCCGACATTCGCAGTTACCAACCAGGCGACCACGCACGACGAATCAATTGGACCGTCACCGCTCGGCACGGCGAACCCTATGTGAATCTATATCACCCGGAACGAAATTCGGACGTCATCCTAATCGTCGACAGTTTTGCCGACCTCGGTGACGGGGAAGACGGAACCTTGACTTGTGAAGGACGGGCTGTCGCAGCCCTCGCCGTGTTCCACCTGGCCCGCCGCGATCGGGTCGGACTGGTCTGCTATGGCGGCGTGCTGCACTCGCTGCCACCTGGATCGGGCAGCCACCACTTCTACCGCATCCTCGACAACCTCATCGAGACGGCGGTGGTTGAGAGCTACGAGCGGCCGACCTTGCGGCTTCTCCCACCTCGCTCACTTCCTCCTCATGCCCTGGTGGTTGCCTTCAGCCCGCTGATGGATCGTCGGATGATTGATCTCCTGTTGGACCTTCAGGGCCGGGGGTGCGACCTGGCCGTGGTGGAGGTGAACCCCGATCCGTTCACACCCGGCCGGCGCGACGCCGCTGAGGCGTTCAGTCAGCGCATCTGGCGTTTGTCGCGGTCAGCCCAACGGCAGGAACTGTGGCGAGCAGGGCTGCCGCTTATCCGCTGGGACCACTCCCAGCCTCTGGACTCGGTACTGGTGCAACTCAATCAGATGAGGCACGGCCGGTGGCGCGTCAGAGCCTGATCGCCCTACTCGGCGTCGCTGGCATGACCGTCCTGATGACAGGATTGGTGGCCACCCAGCTGCTTGCCCTGAACCCTGTCGTGCCCGCCCTGGCAATCGGCTGCGTTGCGATGGCCGTTCTCCTCATCGCACTGGGCATGGGGCTGAGACGGCCTGACCTCGTCGCTTTCTCCGCGGTCGCCTTACTGCTCCTGTATGCCCTCGTGCTCATCGGGCGGACCGCCGCCTCACTGGCTTCCGCAGCTGCACCTGCCATCGCTGGAGGCCTCCTCTTAAGCCTCCAACTGGGCTGGTGGACGATTGAACTGGAATCGCCCGCCCACCAGCCTGCCGCGGCGCTGTGGCGACGGGGAGCACAGATCTTCGCCAGCTCCCTCGCCGGGGCCGGGTTGGCGGCGCTGATCTGGCAGGCGAGCCGGGTCCATCCCGGAGCCAGCCTGGTCTTCGTCGCCGTCGGCGTTTTGGCTGTGTTAGGTGTCGTAGTCGTCTTCCTGCGGATCAGGTCAGGTTGGCCGGCTCAGGTCCCGAGGGAGTACCCGGCGCAGCTCCTCGCCCTTGAGTCTCAGCTGTACCAAACGCGTACCGCAGCCAGGTCTCTCCCCGCCCGGTTGCTCGCACTCCTGGGACGGTGGGTACGCCCGGAGAATGCGCTGGGGGTGAGCAGGCAACTTGGGGGGCGGACAAGGCGAATCGGAGTGGCCGGGATCTTGCTTCTAGCCGACGCCGTGGTCACCGTGTTGGCGATTTTCTCCACCCATAGTCGTGGCGTGCAAGGCGTCTCCTCCATTTCCTTCAGCGGCACCTCCAACGTGGCCCATGTTCTGGCCTTCAGCATCGTCATTGCTGGGGCCGCGGTTCTGGCGGCCCTGACTCCCTACCTGACCTCTGTCCAGGGCAGGTTCTCTTTCTCCAAGCCTGCCCGCCGTAGCGCTGGTTCATCGCTGGCTGCCACCAGCGCCGAGCTTGACTCAATTCGTTCGATGTGTCGTCAAGCGGAGAGTTCAGGACATCCTGGGCCGGATCTGGTGCTATACCTGGATGCGATCGCTAGCCGGCTGACTTCTGGTCGACGTGCAGATGGGGGCATGGCAGTGTCGGCGAGTTCTTCACTGAGGCAGCTGGACGCCTTCGTCAGAGAGCTTGAGCGTCGCGCCGATGCCTAGGTGGCTACCGTGTTGAGACACGACCGCCGCCACGCTTGGCGGGCCGTGCTGCTCACTCTGCTGGTGCTTATCCTGCTGACGGTCGTATCGGTTATGAGCGCTACCAGAACCGGTGTCATCTCCTATTCTCAATCCGGAAGCCGCACCTCGGCCGTGATTGGTCCGCAGTACACCTGCGCCTCCCGTGCCACTTGCAAACACCCGCGACCGACCGGTCGTCGTGGCAGAGCCGCACGCGGCACCGGGTTTCTTCTCCCCGGGGTGGGGGTCGCTGTCGCGGTACTGGCCCTGGTGGCCGGCTTGCTGCTGTGGAAAACCCGCCGTGAGGGGTCGGCCGAGGAACGCGAGGCGATCAACGAGGCAACCACACCCAGGAAGGTGCGACTAAGACCAACTAATCCCAGAGAAGCCGTGCTGGCTGCCTTCTCCGATGTCGAGGAACGACTGGCCAGCCACGGGGTTTCCAGAGAAGACTGGGAGCCGCCAGAAAGCTACCTGGCTCGGGCGATGCCCGAGGCTTGGCGGAATGGTCGCATGGCTAACAATTTGGCTAGGCTCTACGCCTTAGCACGGTACTCCCACCACCCTGTCGACGCCGCTAGCGCGGCTCAGGCCATCGAGGCGTCCCGCGGTTTGATCGCCGTCCTGGATCGAGCGTCGCTCTGAGTCGCTACCGCCTCGGTGCAGCGAAGTCACTCGCTAGGTCTGCTCCGCGCGCTCCGGAGCTGGCCCAGCTGCAACTAAGCAGGCTCGGTAGGGCCCCAACTCAATCGATCGGCTTGAGCACATCCGCGGCATCGAGTCCAGCGGCAGCCAGATCTACCTCGAGCATCTCCCGNNAGCCTTAGAAACGAAGGATCTGTGTCCACCCACGTAGTCCAGTCAAGTCCCGCCATTCCGAAGGCCGTGTCCAGGAGCTCCCGCACCGAGCGGCTGGTGCCGGTCCCGATGACGAAATCGGAGGGCACGTCCTCTTGCAACATCATCCACATGGCTTGTACAAAGTCCCGCGCATGGCCCCAGTCGCGGCGGGCCTCGAGATTGCCCAAGCGGAGGCGTTCCTGTCTGGCTAGCACGCCGGCGACGCCTCTGGTCACCTTCCTCGAGACGAAGTTCTCACCCCGCCGGGGCGACTCGTGGTTGAAGAGGATNNCGCTCGCCTGGTAGAAGCGAGCGGGGATGCCGAAAGTTCGGATCGCCTCAAGCAACCGAGTGGTACCGAGCGCATCCACATCGCTGGTGTACTCCGGTTGTTCGAAGGAGATCTGGACGTGGCTCTGAGCGGCGAGATTATAGACCTCGTCAGGCCTAACCAGCCGGATCAGTCGATTCAGATTCCCGGAGTCGGTGAGATCCCCGTAGTGCAGGGAAAACCTCGCGCCGTCGGGGGCTTGTCCACCGCCTTGCCTGAGGTGCTCAATCCGGCTCCGGTTGAGACTGGATGTGCGCCGGACGACGCCGTGGACGGAATAACCCTTGGCCAAGAGAAGCTCGGCCAAGTAGGAGCCATCCTGCCCGGTTACTCCGGTGATCAGGGCGGTCTTCGTAGCTGTTCTCCTGGTAGGCGGACCGCAGCGCGCTGTCCAAATCCGTTTTCGAGATCGGGGCCATGATACCTGCCGATGTTATGGTGGCTTGGCGGGTTCGGTCCGGCGCCACCGCCAACGCTCGGGAGATCAGCCTTGTGGGCCAGCCCCTCAGTCTCTGCAGCTGACTTGGCTCTCCTGGGAGCGCTCATCTGGACAGAGCCCGTGCTGTAGCCGAGGACGGTCGGCGGAAGTACGGTGCCGTTGGTAGCGGCGGTGGACTGGGCCAGGTAGGCAGCCTTCGCCCGGGCGGCCTGGCCCCGAAATCCAAGATCCGAGTGGACCGCTCAGAGGAGTGGCCGGGCGACCTCTCCCAGACGAGTTTGGGTGAGTCTCAGCAAATGGGTCACCTGTCTTAGGAACTTGCCAGCTGCGGCTTCCGAGGTGAGTCTGAGCAATCCCGTCGAGACCCTCCGGTCCAGGGCCAGGAAACGGATCCGTAGTTCATCGTCGTCTACCCACTCCACCAGCTGGCGGACGTGTCGGGTGGACTCCCAGAGCTCGTGGTCGATGCCCGCCGGAAGTGGGGAGGCTCCCCAGGACCCGGCCGCCTTGGCGGTCTTGACCTCCCAGTGATGGACGTCCCAGACCGCCCGCATGTACAGCTCCAGGGCTTCCTGGAACTCGAGGGTGATCCGCCGCCGCCGCTCCACCTGCTGGTCCACCCGCGCCTCGCGTCTCGAAGTGACGTCCTGGCGGTCGCGGAAGATCCGGCCAGCCGATCCCCCGGCCAGCCCGACAGCAGCCCCACCAAGCGTGAAGGCGCCCGTCGTGAGCGCGGTCCCATCCAGCACTTCGTGGCAGATCATATGCCGCTCCGGCGGGAACTGCTGCGAGGACAGCACCGGCTGTCACAAGAACGTGCATGCCCCCGCAGTGGGTCAGCTGAGGAAGGTAGGCACTCGCGCCGAGATTTCTGCCGCCTCATCGAGAGGACAGGACCGCTCATCGAACTGGGGCGGCCCGACGCTGATCCAAGCGGGTTTGACTTCCTTGCTCGACCACCGCCCGCTCTCCTCCTGACGCTCAGAGGCGCTGGTCGGTGGCTGAGTCCGGGATTCCTTCGAAGTAGCGGTCGAGCACTTCGCCAAACAGCCTCTCCTCGGGCTCGGCCCGCAGGAAGAGAGTCATCGAGGAGCGGAGCTTGATCGCGTCGATCGAACCGAAGATTTGCTCCGCACTCCGGCCGTGAGTTTCCGCCACGACGCCAGAGCAGTCAATCAGCCGTGGGCCCAGCTCCGGATGGTGCAGATAGGCACGCGCCTCCGGCAAGCAGCTGATCGCGAACTTTCTCGAGATAGCGCTCGCCCCCAGTCCAGCGATCTGGGGAAAGACAAACCACATCCAGTGCCCGGTCTTGCGGCCGCGCTGCAACTCCGACACCGCCTGCTCATAAATGGCGCTCTCATTCTGGGCGGTAACGAACCGCTGCAAATCAAAGGGATCGTCGCCGCGTCTGCTCATGACGGGTCAGTCGGGAGGCGAGCTGGGAAGCACCAGCTCTTCGTTAGCGCGGTGTAGTTCGCTGGAGGGATCGAGCGCCTCGGCCAATCCCCGACGCAGTTGTTGGCGCATCTGCTTCATGGCCAGCCTGGCGTCGGCCCTGCTCCACTGCTCCGCAAGCAGTCCCTTCGAGAGCCGATAAATGCTCCAGGACTCGAAGGCGAATGGTCGCGGACGGGTGCCGGAAGGTCGCGGCCAAAACAGAGTGCCGTCAGGATCTGTGCCAGTGATTTGAGCGCGCACGAAGACCTTGTCAGCGGCTTGCCGCATCTCCAGGGCCGTGCTGCGGCGGTCTGGATACGTCTCTGTCGACATCCTTATGGGCCGCCTTTTCCGACTCGATGGTCGGCGGCATTTCGGGAAGGGTGCCCTGAAGTCGATACCCGGTAGCAAAGTACTGGTCCAAGTCGGCCAATCATCCCGCATCCCCAGCGCTCTCAACCGCGCGGATTATGTCGACGTTGCCTGGGGCCACCTCGAGGCAGGGTCTGGCTGAGTTACCTGCCAGATCGGCGGAACGGGAAGCTGTCGAGGCCGATACCAGCGCCATGCGCGGGAGTATGCGCACCCACCCCGGGAATGACCATGCGGACTGCGCCAGGTCGAGAGTACGCTGGAAGCGAATGCCTGCCGCCTGCGTACTGGAGGACGCGACTCATGAGCCCAGCCGAAGACTTCAACGCTAAGAACATCGCCGAGTTCCGAGCCAACGGGGGCAAGGTCGGCGGCTCCTTCGAAGGAGCTCCCGTGCTCCTGATCCACAGCGTCGGAGCTCGCAGCGGCCAACCTCGCGTCCATCCGGTCATGTACCTGGCTGACGGGGACCGCTACTTGATATTCGCCTCTAAGGGTGGGGCGCCGACCAACCCCAGTTGGTACCACAACCTAATGGCCCACCCGGATGCCACCATCGAGGTCGGCCCGGACACGCTCGAGGTCACCGCGGTGCCGCTCAAGGGCAAGGAACGGGACGACTTCTATGAGCGCCAGTCCGCCGTCTACCCGAATTTCGCTGAGTACCAAGCCAAGACCTCCCGGACGATTCCCGTCGTCGCTCTCACGCCCAAGTCCACAGCCTGATATCAGGGTCCGCCCGGCCCAGCTCTGCTGCGGCTCGGGCCCGAGGTAGCAGCCCCCGGCGGTGAGTTCGGAGCCTTCAGCCGCGAACCAAGTCTGAGCCTAGCGACCTAACTTCAAAGGGTGACTCTGCGGACGGGTCTGCTGCTCCCCGGACACAGCATTGGTTCGACCTTCGAACCAAATGGCTAAAATGGAAGTGTGCCAGCCCAACCTACGCCCGCGCCTCGGTTCGCGAGACCTGAACTGGGGCCGATGGTCGAGGCGCTCACCCGGGTTGCGCGGATCTTGGAGAGAGCCTCTCCAGAACTGAGCCTATCCCACTACCGGGTCTTGACCATGGTCGCGGCCGGCAATGGCCGGGCCTCCCGGTTGGCCCAGCGGCTGGCCCTGGGTAAGCCAGCGATCAGCGCCGCGGTCGATTCCCTGGTAGCCAGAGGATTCATCGTCCGCTCCAGCCTGGACCCCGACCGAAGAGTCACCCTCTTGGAGATCACCGCGATGGGGTCCACGGCTCTCGCGGCGGCCGAAGCGGCGATGTCAGCCGAGCTGGCCGACCTGCTGCGCCACGCACCAGACAGAGCAGCGACGCTAGTCGTCCTGAGGAACCTCTCCCTGGCCCTGGATGGTCGCCAGGCGGCTCGCGACGTCGGCGCCGCCAAGGCGCGGGTCGAGGCCGGCTCCACATCGTGACGACCCCTTCCCAACCGAGGCGGCCAGCCGGCTGGGTGCGCCGCCTCCTCCCCTATCTGCGGCCCCACCGCCGAGCGATAGCCATCTCCCTGGCCGCGGCCGTGGTGGCCAGTGCCTGCCAGGCGGCAGCGCCTCTCTTGGCCCGGCAGATCCTCGACAACGTGATTCTTCACCACCGCTCCCCGATGGCGCCCTGGCTGGGCGCGCTTATCGGGATCGGGGTGCTCACCTTCCTGGCCGCCCACCTGCGTCGCTACCAGGGCGGTCGGGTGGCCCTTGACGTGCAGTACGACCTCCGCAACGCCATGTACGACCGCTTGATGGAGCTCGACTTCGCCAGCCATGACCGCATGCCGACTGGGCAGCTGGTTTCGCGGGCCAACTCGGACTCCACTCTGGTCCAGGGCTTGCTCGCCTTCTTCCCCAACGTCAGCGGCAACCTGCTCCTGCTGGTCAGCTCGCTGGTGATCATGGTCGTGCTCTCGCCCTTGCTGGCGGTGATCAGCCTGATCGTCGCTCCCGCCCTGCTGATCGTGTCCTACCGCATGCGCTCGCAGATCTTCCCCGCCACCTGGGACGGCCAGCAGAAAGAGGGTGAGGTCGCTCAGATCGTCGACGAGGACGTCAACGGGGTGCGCATCGTCAAGGCCTTCGGCCAGGAGCGGCGCGAGCTGCAGCGGCTCACCGAGTCCGCCCAGCGCCTCTACGGATCCCGGATGCGGGCGGTGCGACTGCAGGCTCGCTACCAACCGGTGCTCCAAGCTCTGCCCACCTTGGGTCAGGTGGCTGTGCTCGGACTGGGCGGCTGGATGGCCCTAAACCACCAGATCACCCTGGGAACCTTCCTCGCCTTCTCGACCTATCTGACCTCGATGATGTCGCCGGCCCGGATGCTGGCGGGGATGCTCACCATCGCTCAGCAGGCGCGAGCAGGGCTGGAGCGCATCTTTGACCTGCTCGACTCGCGACCAGAGATCGAGAATGCAGCTTCCGCGGCCGAACTGGTCGACATCCAAGGTGACATCCAATTCCGTGGTGTCGGCTTCCGCTATCAGTCGTCAGCCCCCGTGCTGCGCGGCTTCGACCTCGAGATAGCAGCCGGCGAGACCGTCGCTCTGGTCGGTCCGTCTGGCTCGGGCAAGTCCACGGTGGCCGCCCTTCTACCGCGCTTCTACGACATCCAGGAGGGCTCGGTTCTCGTCGATGGGCACGACGTCAGAGGAGTCAGCCTGCGGTCCCTGCGGGGCCAGATCGGGATTGCCTTCGAGGAGAGCTTTCTCTTCTCGGCGAGCATCCAGGCGAACATCGCCTACGGTCGACCTAGCGCGACCCGAGAGGAGGTGGAGGAGGTGGCCCGGATCGCCCAGGCACACGAGTTCATCCTCAAGCTCCCGGCCGGCTACCAAACCGTGGTCGGCGAGCGTGGCCTCAGCCTCTCCGGGGGGCAGCGGCAGCGGGTCGCCCTGGC
>PLDE01000016.1 GCA_003135035.1 Candidatus Dormiibacterota bacterium
CGTCGACGGGATCAGGCTATTGGCCGATGTTGGGGTCGGCGCTTTCGTGCTCCACTCGCTGTTCGAAGAGGAGCTAGCCGAGGTGGCGGCAGGCCAAGCGCGACCCGACGAGTCCGGCCCGCGGCGCTATCTGAGCCTGCTCGAGCGGGCGACGGCCGCTGTCGATGTCCCGGTGATCGCGAGCCTGAACGGTGTCACCCCAGGTGGATGGACCGGCTACGCACGGGCGATCGAAGACGCGGGCGCGGTCGCGATCGAGCTCAACGTCTACTACCTTCCCGGTGACCCGGACATCTCGGGCCGCGAGGTCGAGCAGCGCTACGTCGAGATCCTCCAGCGCGTGAAGGACGCGGTAACTTTGCCGGTCGCGGTCAAGCTGAGCCCGTACTTCAGCTCGACCGGAGCGATGGCGCGTCAGCTGGACGCGGCCGGCGTGGACGCGCTCGTGCTCTTCAACCGCTTCTTGCAGCCCGATATCGACCCTGAATCGCTGAGCGTGGTGCCGTTCGTGGTCACGGGGATCGTGGCGGAGTCCCGGCCCGCCCGCACTTGGATCGCGCTGCTGCACGGACGGCTGCACGCCGCGCTCGCCGCGTCGACTGGCGTCGAGGGTCCAGATGACCTCGCCAAGTACCTTCTCGCTGGCGCGGACGTCGTCATGACCACCTCGTCGCTGCTGCGCCACGGCCCCGAGCATGCGGCGGCGCTGCTCGAGGGCCTGTCCGCCTGGATGGAGCGCAAAGGGTTCGATACGGTTGGCGAGCTGCGCGGGAAGCTTGCTGTCCCGCTCGGCTGGGACGCCACAGCTCATGAGCGCGCTGGCTACGTGGCAGTCTTGCGGGCCGCTAACGCGAGCGAGTATGGCCCGTGGTGACCGGCTGTGCTCCGGGTCAGCGCTGCGGACAAGGTCCAACTGCCCATGCGTCGCCAGTACTGCTGGCGACATGACTCCTACATCGGCACACCGCTGCCCGACGGACGGCTCCGGAGAGCGCCTGTCGGCGGACCAAGGGTCATGATCGGTTCTCAGGGTCGGACTTGTGAATTAAGAGCTGGCGTAGCGCAAGACCGCTCGCTCAAGAGCACACCGGGGAGGTACCCCACCCATGGTTCGGCGCGTGACGATTCGCGCCCTTGCACTGGCGCTGTGGGCCAGCTTCGGAGCAAGCGGGGGGTTTGCTGGCGATGGAGGTGGGACTGGAACGGGTTGTTCAACTTGGCGGTGGTGCAGACTCATCCTCGCGCTCCAGCCGGAGCGACAGGCATTGTCCAGACTGGTGGAGGGTTGGGGAGCTTTCTTGGTCCTCTCTTGTTTGCACTAATCTTGACCCGATGGCCGTATGGCATCGGGTGGGCCGCGGCGGTAGGAGAGGCGACCGCTGCTGGCGTGGTTTTGTCTTTCGGCGGCGCGCTGGTGCACAGGGAGATGGGTAGTTCTTCCTTCAAGGCGGCGGGGACGCCGCGGACGTCGATGTGATCGACGTATAATATGATGNNCCGAGTCTGACTCGGACGGGCGTGTGGCCCGCAAGTGCGCAACGGATCTGTACCATCACTGCATTGGAGGGAGTTGGCCGCAGCGTTGGTCCCGAACTGCGCGGCAGGTGATGGGTGCGTCAACCGGTGACCGTTGCGCGCACGGCCCTTGGGCTACCCAGACCCAAAGGGTTCCGCTGACGGGTGAGAGGGAGACCTGATCCAGCTCCGGGAAGGCGTGGCAGCCCTGTGCCAGCGTTTTCCCGATTCCTACTGGAGGGAGCTGGACGCCAAGAACGACTATCCACAAGACTGTGTCAAGGCCCTGAGTCATGGCGGATACCTGGCAGCCCTGATTCCAACAGAGTACGGCGGTTCTGATAGTTCCCTGCTGCAGGCCCCGGTAATCTTGGAGGAGATTCACCACTCCGGGGGCAACGCGGCGGCCTGTCACGGTCAGATGTACGCGATGGGCATTCTGTTGCGGCATGGGAGCACTGAGCAAAAGCGGCGCTACCTGACCGCCATTGCGAGTGGGAGCTTGCGGCTCCAGTCCTTCGCCGTCACCGAACCCGCGGCTGGGTCCGACACCGCTAGCCGGAGCACCACCACGACCCGAGATTGCTCGGCCTACTTGGTGACTGGGCAGAAGATATGGACGCGTCTCGGGTCCAGCACTCTGACCTCATGATCCTGCTCGCTCGGACTACGCCGGTGGACCGGGCCCGGTCTCGGACGGACGGGCTCCAGGTGTTCTTGGTCGACGTGCGGAATGCGATCGGCCATAGCATGACCGTGCGTCCTCTGCGGACGATGCTCAACCACGAGACGCACAAGGTCTTCTCCGACGGGTTGCGTCACCCGGAAACGGCCTTGATCGGTGAGCAGGGAGGGGGATTCCGCTACATCCTGGAGGGGATAAACGCCGAGCGGATCCTCATCGCCAGCGAGTGCATTGGTGATGGCTACTGGTTCATCGACCACGCCAGCGCATACGCCTGTCAGAGGGTCGTCTTTGATCGTCCCATCGGGGCAACCAAGGGGTCGCCTTCCCACTTGCCCGCGCCTATGCGAGTGTCAGGGCTGCCGACCTCATGCGGGTAGAGGCGGCATGGCGCTTCGACCAGAGACTAAGCTGCGGTGCCAGAGGCCAACATGGCTAAGCTCCTCGCCTCGGAGGCCCCTTGGGGGGCGGCCAACGCCACGCTGCAGACCTTCGGAGGGTTCGGCTTCGCCGTGGAGTACGACGTGGAGCGCAAGCTCCGCGAGACCCGCTTATACCAGGTGGCGCCCGTTTCGACCAATCTCATCCTGGCCTACCTGGCCCACCACGTCCTAGGCCTCCCCCGATCGTACTGACGTGGAGCTCTTGGCCGGGACCGTGGTCGTATCCGTCGAGCAAGCGGTGAGCGCGCCGTACGCCACTCGTCAGCTGGCAGATCTCGGTGCCCGGGTAATCAAGGTGGAAAGGACCGGAGAAGGCGACTTTGCCAGGGGCTACGATTCAACAGCGTGTGGCAGCTCCAGCTATTTTGTCTGGCTCAACCGGTCGAAGGAGAGCATCACACTCGACCTGAAGCGGGCCGAGGGCAGGGAGGTTCTTGCCAAGCTGCTTGCTCGGGCAGATGTCTTCGTGCAGAACCTTATCCCCGGCG
>PLDE01000249.1 GCA_003135035.1 Candidatus Dormiibacterota bacterium
CTGCGACTCGCTGCCCTCGACCAGTACCTCCACTTCGCCGGAAGGCCGGTTGCGCACCCAGCCCTGCAGCCCCAGGCGCTGCCCGTGGTAGGCGGCAAAGGCACGAAAACCAACCATCTGGACCCGGCCGGTAATCAGGCAGCTCCGTCGCTGGGTCGGATCACCGCCCGGCCGGCGCCCGCCAGACATCAGCTACTTGGCGACCGTGCGGCCCCCTTCCTCCTGCCTGGCCAGCATGAAGAGAAGGTCAGAGAGACGGTTGAGATAGCGAAGCACTTCAGGGTTCTCCAGTTCGCCGCCCCGGGAGAGGGTGACCGCCCGCCGTTCGGCTCTTCGCACCAGAGTCCGGGCCAGGTCGAGGGCGGCCGCCCCCGGACTGCCACCCGGGATCACGAAGCCGTCGGGAAGACCAACGGTCGCCTCCAGATGGTGAACCTCCGCCTCCAGGGCATCGACCGCCTCCGCACCGAGGGTGGGGAAATGGGCCTCGAGCTTGTAGCGCTGGCCCTTGCCGGTGGCCAGCTCGGCTCCCACCGTGAAGCACTCTCGCTGCAGCTCAAGGATCCTCTCCTGCACCGCCGCCTCGACACAGAGGGAGCGGGCTAGGCCGAGCGCGGAGATGGCCTCATCCAGGGCGCCGTAGGCCTCCGTCCGGAGATCGTCCTTGGCCACCCGGCCCCCGTAGAGAAGGCTGGTCTCGCCGCGGTCGCCGCCCTTGGTAGTGATGCTGGAAGGTGCCACCGATCAGGCGCCTCCGACCGCAAGGGGAACAGCGTGTTGGCGGGCGGCCCGCTCCTCCTCCACCTGCTTGGTGGCGGCGACCGCCGCGGTGGTAGCGTCGCCGACCGCGGTTGTCACCTGGCGGGTGAGTTGGGAGCGGACATCGCCGGCCGCGTAGATCCCCTTCACCGAGGTCATCATGTTGGCGTCGGTGAGGTAGTAACCCTCGCCGTCGTGATCAGCGTGGACGGCCAGCAAGCCGGTGTTGGGCAGGAATCCAACGAAGATGAAGACCCCGCCCACTTGGAGGCTCTCGATCTCCCCCGTGGGNNTGGCATATCTGGTCAGGAAGGTGGCCTCCTCGATGGCGGCGTCGCCGCCGCCGATGACGGCCAGGTGGTGCCCTTTGAAGAAGGCACCGTCGCAGACCGCACAGTAGGAGACGCCCCGTCCGGCGAACTCCTCCTCACCCGGTACCTCGAGCTTGCGGGGATGGCCACCGGCGGTGATGATCACGGCCTCGGCGAAGTAGGGCTCCCCCTCCTCCAGGTCGATCCGCTTCAGTCCATCCGGCTGCGGGGTGATGGCGGTCACCTGGGCGGTCACCATCTCGGCCCCGAACTGGAGGGCATGGGCGGCCATGGTCGCCGCCAGCTGGGGCCCCTTGATCGAGGCGAATCCGGGATAGTCCTCGACGTCCTCGGTGTTGTTGAGCTCTCCCCCCGGGATTCCCGCCTCGAGCAAGAGCGTGCGCTTCAAGGCGCGGCCAGCGTAGAGAGCCGCGGTAAGCCCGGCCGGGCCGGCCCCGACAATGGCGATTTCGTACTGGCGCTCGTTCACGGGAATCCTCTGGCTAGCCAAGTCGACCTTGAGGAAATTCTACCCAGAGCCGGGCTCGCTCAAGCGGCCCTGGCGCGGACTCAGACGGCGGCCTTGGCCCTGGTCTGGGAGAACCCGGGCCGGATCATCGCCGAACCCGCGATGGCGCTCGAGCCACCCTTGGCTGAATACTGCTTCCAGACCTCGTTGCCCCCACTCTTCCAGGTCACGCTGGGCTTGGCGAGCAGGACTGGGTCCACCCGTTTGGCGTACTTGGCCACCTTGCCGATCACGGAATCCAAGAGGGTGTCACCGAGCATGTGGGGCTTCAGGCCGAGGTCGAGCAGGTGCTGGTGCTTGGCGTTGTAGTAGTGACTCTCTGTCTCGAAGCGGGGGTTGGGGATGTGGGAGACGGCCGTCTCCAGCCCGTGCTGGGCTCGCGTCAGCGAGACCAGTTCAGCCAGCTGGTTGATGCTGAACTGCTCGGTGAACTGGTTGAACACCCGGCACTCGCTCCGCTCGGCAGGGTTCTCCAGGGCCAGGGTGATGCAGGCCATGGTGTCCCGGATGTCCAGGTAGCCGCGGGTCTGGCCGCCCTTGCCGTAGACGGTGAGCGGTTGGCCCACCGCCGCCTGGACGCAGAAACGGTTGAGCGCGGTGCCCCAGATGGAGTCGAAGTCGAAGCGGGTGGAGAGATCGGGATGGAGAGCGGTGTCCTCGGTCCCGACCCCGTAGACCACACCCTGGTTGAGATCGGTGGCCCGGATCCCCCAGACCCGGCAGGCGAAGTGGATGTTGGCGCTGTCATGCACCTTGGAGAGGTGGTAGAAGCTGCCCGGCACCTTGGGGAAGGGCAATCGATCGCGGCGGCCGTTGTGCTCGATGTCGAGGTAGCCCTCCTCGATGTCGATGTTGGGGGTGCCGTACTCGCCCATGGTCCCCAGCTTGATCAGATGGCAGTCGGGCACCCGGTCGCGGATGGCGAAGAGCAGGTTGAGCGTGCCGGCGACGTTGTTGACCTGGGTGAAGACGGCGTGTTCCCGGTCGATCATCGAGAAGGGGGCGCTGCGCTGCTCGGCGAAATGGACGACCGCCGCCGGCTTGAACTCCGCGAAAAGGCGGTCCACCGCGGCGAAGTCGGTCAGGTCGGCACGCCGCCACTCGATGGCGTTCTTGGTCAGCTCCTGCCAGCGCCTGACCCGCTGGGGCATCGACTTGATCGGGAGCAGGCTGTAGGTGCCCCCTTCTCGATCCCAGCGCCGCCGGGCGAGATTGTCGACCGCGACCACCCGATGGCCGAGCCGGGAAAGATGCATCGTCATGGGCCAGCCGATGTAGCCGTCAGCTCCGAGCACCAAGACAGTCAGGCTGCTCGCTCGGCTTGCACTGGTCATCACTCGTCTCCCGCCCGCCTAGCACCCAGCGGGCTCCAGGGGCGATCAAGCATTGCGCATCGGGCCTCTGACCCGGCGGTCACCTCCGGATGTTGCCAGAGGGAGCGAGATAGCGTCAATCAAAGCCGCCCCGAGCGGGCAGATTCTCAGCTAGAACTCAGCCGTTGAGCCAGGTCTGGATCACCTGATCGACTTGGGCGATGGGGATCGCGAAGGCCCCGGATCCGGTCTGGGCGGCCAGGGTGAGGATGGCCACCACCTGACCCTGGGGCGTGATCATCGGGCCGCCGCTGTTGCCGGGGAAGATCTTGGCGGGGATTCGAATCAGCCCGGTGTAGTCGGAGAGCTCGCCCGGCTTGGCGTTGTTGACGGTGGCGCTCTCGTTGAGTCCATTGACGTGCGAGTCTGTCACCGGAGCGTGGCCGGTCGCTCCTTGGGCGGCCAGCACCACCACCGGCTCCCCGATCGGGGGTAGGGAGTCCTCGATGGGCAGCGGTTGTTCGCGCAGGTCCCAGACGTGAATCTCGGCCAGATCCAGCTGGGGGTCGTCGTTGATCACCTCGGCGGCGTACTGCTGGCCCGAGGCCAGCACCACGTGAAAGCTCTGGCCGGTGTGAATCACGTGATCGTTGGTGAGGAAGTCGCCGGAGTCGTCGACCGGCCAGGCGGTACCGAGCTCCTCCGAGGTGGTGCCCACCGACACCACCATGACGATCTCGGGTAGGTCATTGGCAGCGACCGCATCGAGTAGCTGGGCGGAATTGTTGGCGCTGGGAGTTGGCGTGGGTGCGGTCGAGCTCGGCGTGATCCGGGTGATCGGATGGGCCGGTGGGTGCGATCGGGTGGCGATCACGACGGCCCCCGAGGCGATCACCAACCCCATCGCCACAACCACCAGCATCGAGATTGTCCGTTGGGCCGGGTGACGGCCCCGGGGAATGTCGGCGCCATCGGCCGCGAAGGCATCGTCGAAGGGCGGCCGCTCAGATGGGCCCAGGGCGGGATCGCCGGCGAAGGGAACCCAGGGCAGGGGGGCATCGCGGCCGCTCCCAGCCTCGATCGGATCGTCTTCACCCTTCGCGCCGGCCCCAGGGTTCGTACTCACACCTCCGGCTCACCGGGCGGATATTGCCTCGCATCTCCGGAGAGCCCAGCATAGTCGCGGATGATCGAGGTGCCACCTTGCCCAAGCCGGCCCGAACACCATGTCGCCCGGGCCCGGCAGCGCCCCGACGCCCTCTCTCTAGAGAAAAACGCCCGTCAGAGCCCGAAAGTTCCACGGCAAGGGCTGGCCGGTGGCTGGAGGCGTGCCGGAAGCGGTCTTAGGTCCCAGGGTTTCTGGGACACCATGTCTCACCATTTCTGGGACAGCTGGTGATGAGGTGTCCCCATGGATCTGGCGCTCTATGCCGTGTCTGCGGTCTTGGTCGAGGGCAGGTCGGTGCGGGAGGTCGCGGCGGCCACCGGTCGGTCGAAGTCCTGGGTGCATCGCCACGTCGAGCTCTTCCGATCCGGAGGTGAGGCAGCGCTCGCTCCCCGCAAGCGTGGCCCAAAGACCGCTCCCAACCAGACCACGGCCGAGGAAGAAGATGCCGTCGTGGCCTTGCGCGAGCAGCTGGGCGAACTCGGACTGGACTCCGGTGCCTCCACGATCGCGTTTCACCTGGCCCGGTCCGGACTGCACGTGCCGGCCCGGGCCACGATCCACCGCATCCTGGTCCGCCGGGGGTTAGTCACCGCCCAGCCCCAGAAGCGACCCCGCACCTCCTGGCAGCGCTTCGAGGCCGACCTCCCCAACGAGTGCTGGCAGAGCGACATGACCCACTGGCAGCTCGCCGCCGGTCACGTCGAGATCGTCAACTTCATCGACGACCACTCCCGAGGCGTGATGGCCTCCGTGGCCACCCCAGTGGCAACCTCAGCCGACGTGGTCCGGATCTTCCTGGCCGCCGCTTCCAACTACGGGTTCCCAGCCAGTGTGTTGAGCGACAACGGCGCCATCTACACCGCCGCCTACCGGGGCTCTCACTCCGGCCTCGAGATCGAACTGGCCTGTCTCGGGATCACCTTCAAGCACGGCAAGCCCTACCACCCCCAGACCCAGGGAAAGGTCGAGCGCTACCACCGCACCCTGAAGGCCTACCTCCGGCGCCGCCCCCCAGCTGTCGACCTCCCGGCACTCCAAGGCCAGATCGACCGCTTCGTCGCCATCTACAACGAGGAGCGACCCCACCAGGCCCGCGGCTGCCCGCCGATGGTCGCCTGGCGGGCCAAGGACAAAGCTGCACCTGTCCTCGACGGGCAGGCACTGTCGGTGGCGACCAAGGTCCGCCACGACGTCATCGACCCCTCCGGCACCGTCACCTTGCGATACCGCTCCAGGCTCCACCACGTCGGCGTCGGCCGAGCCCACAAGGAAACTCGCGTCCTGATCCTGATGGCTGGCCGCGACGTGCGGGTGCTCAGCGAAGACGGCACCCTTCTCCGACACCTCACTATCGACCCAAACATCGACTACCAGCCGATCCGACAAACTACCCTGTGAGGGTTCGTCTGTCCCAGAAATACCGAGACAGAACACCGCTACCCCCAGCAGGACTCGAACCTGCGCACCCGGCTCCGGAGGCCGGCGCTCTATCCGCTGAGCTATGGGGGCCAGCGATTCACCGGGAGCGGTTAGCCTCTCCTGAGGCACGCTCAGAGGGAACCTAGCCTACTCGTCCTCGTCGCCGATGGTGAACATGAGACCGTCCTGCACGTCGTAGAGGGCGTCCATCCACTCGGCGATCGCGACCTCATCGGCCCGACGTCTGCCCAAGGGGTGCCCCTCCTTGGCCAAAAGGCGGCGACATTGGTTGCGCAGAGTGAGGGGCACGACCACCTCTTCGGCGATATTGAGCTGCTCGAGCTCGTTGAGAAGCCGNNGTGATCGGACTCATAGAGCTTGGAAATTTCGTGGGAGGTTTCTGAGATGGTGGGCAAGTTCTGTCCCTTGAATCCGCGTCCGGAGATAGCTTCAACTCAATCCTAGATGGGACCCTGAGATGCGTCAAGGTGCGGGAAAGGACTCGTGACTTCAGGAACTTCCGTCTTCGCGGGCTACTGGGATGGCCATCGGTGCCCAAGGCGTGCTCTTCCCGCGGGCAGGCCGTCTCCCCTACTCGGCTTCCGCCCTCGCCAGCCGGAGTCGGGGCCGGGAATCCCGCTCCACGTCACCTGCCGAGATGGCGAGACGACCTGCGCTCGTCTCGATGAGCAACTCACCCTGCTCGGACAAACCCACCGCTCGGCCCCGGACCCGGCCCGACGCGTGCTCGGCGAGGACGTCTTCGCCGAGCCAGGCGGCGTGGCTGAGCCACTCCCGGCGCAGCGCGGCAAAGCCGCCCTCACTCCACTCCAAATAGCGCGTGGCCAGGCGCCCCAGCACCGCTTCCGCAAGAGCGCTGCGAGTCACGGGGTGGCCCTCGAGGTCGCAGGCGGTGACGGTGCGACTGAGCTCGGCAGGCAGCTCGAGCCCGGCCCAGGTCACGTTGCAGCCCAAACCCAGCACCACGACGCGCTCGCCCCCAGCCTCGGTGCGTGACTCCGCCAGGACGCCGGCCAGCTTGCGCTCACCGCAGAGACAGTCGTTGGGCCACTTGAGATGCGCGACCGGCCCTCCCGCCAGGGCCAGCCCCTCGACCAGCGCCAGTCCGGCGACCAGACTCAGGCTGCTGGGGTCCTCGATTGAGGCCCGGGGGCGGACCAACAGAGAGAACATCAACGAACTCCCCGGCGGGGAATGCCACCTACGGCCAGCGCGACCCCGACCCGAGAGCTGCTCGTCGGCAAGGATCACCAGGCCCTCTTGAGCACCGGCCGCGGCCTCGGCCAGCGCCAGATCCTGAGTGCTCCCCACCTGGGAGAAGCTGCGCAGATCGAAGCGCAGGGGGGAATCCGCCAGGCTCTGTTTGAGCCAGGTCAAGTCGAGACTTTCCGTCACCTCGACGCCGACACGTCTGAGATGAGGAGCACTCTCGTATACTGCCGCGTCGTGGAGAATTGGGAAAGAGTTGAGCTTTTCAGTTCTTTCTTGAAGCTCAGCGGAGACATCGAGGTCGTCCCTCCGCTGCGCCTCACCGACGTGGTCAATCGGATGACAGAGTACCTCGAGATCCAGCACCTGACTCTGGAGCCGCTGGCCAGCACCTACCAGGTCATCAGCACCGTCGAGGACTCGGCGATGGTCGCCAAACGGGCTCTCCTGATGGTAGTACCGATCGGCGAATCGGCCGCCGATCACGGGGGCAGACGGGCTTTGCTGGAGACCAAAGTGGCTCGGCAGGTGGCCCTCACCATAGATACCTTCTCTTTGGTGTGCGAGGTGTTTCTGGAACCCCGCCTGAGCCTTCGCGAAACCCTCGAGCGCAGCGTCGACGACTTTCTCCCCGTGCGCAATCTCAACGCCGTCTGGCTACCGGCGCTGACCCACGAGCGGGTCACCATCCAGCGCTCCTTCGCGCTCATCCATCCCCGTCAGATCCTGAGCTTCTCCGAGCGCGGGGAAGCCGCTTCCTGAGTTCCCTCGGACTCTCCGAGGAGACCGCGAGAAACTGACCTGACCGGGTCGATCCGGCGTGACGCGGCCACGGTCGCACTGATTCGGGACCGGTCCCCGGGACCCGGTCTTGAGGTCCTGCTGCTCTTACGGCCGGCCAGCAGCGCCTTCCTGCCTCGGGCCGAGGTCTTCCCGGGAGGATCGGTGGACCCAGCCGATCTCGACCCCGGCTGGGCGAGATTGGCCTCTGAGCAGAGCAGTGGGTCGGGAGTGGCCACCCATCTGCTGGTAACAGCAGTTCGGGAGACGTTTGAAGAGTGCGGGGTGCTGCTGGCGCGCGACCAGAGTGGCCAGCCCTGCCTACCCGAGTTGGTCGCGAGCCTGGGACCCCTCCGGCAGCGGACCCAGGCCGGGCAGTCGGACGGCTTTCTGGCCGGTCTGAGTCACCACTGCCTCCGTCCTGCCTGGGAGGATCTCCACTTCTGCGCCCATTGGGTCACCCCCGAGGGCATGCCCCGGATATTCGACACCCGGTTCTTCCTGGCCCTGCTCCCAACAGGCCAACTACCCAGCCGCGATGAGGGCGAGGAACTGGAGTCGCTGCGCTGGGTCGCTCCCGACGCGGCCCTGGCCGAGGCGGTCCGCGGCGAGGCTCTGTTGCTTCCGCCGACCCGCGCTGTGCTGGAGAATCTGGCCGCCTACAAAAGTGCCGCCGATGCCCTGCAGGCGACGGCGACAGCCACGGTGCACCGGGTCCAGCCCCAGCTCGAAGAAGTCACCGGAACGCGCTATCCCGGACTCGATGTGACCGTCCTCAAGCCCACCTCGGAAAACCAAGATTGAGCGGACCAGCCGAGATCGAACTGGTCCGCGCACCTAATCCCGGTCCGCTCACCGGGGCGGGAACCAACACCTGGATTTACGGCAGCGATGAAACCCTGGTCATCGACCCCGGACCGGCGGACGAAGGACATCTGGCCCAAGTACTCGAGGTCGCCTGCCGACACGGTCGGGTGGTCATGGTCGCCTGCACCCACCACCACATCGATCACCTGGAGGGGGCGGCCCGCTTCTGCGAGCTCTCGGGGGCGCCGCTGGCGATCCACTTCCGCAGAGCCAGCGGCCCCAACATGCTGCCCCTCCACGATGGCGACCGGCTGCTGGTAGGCCGCCATGAAGTCGTGGCGGTACACACGCCCGGCCATGCCTCCGACCATGTCTGCTTCTTCGACCAAGCCAGCCGCGTTCTCTTCACCGGGGATCATGTCCTCCAGGGGACGACCAGCCTGGTGGTGCCGCCGGACGGTGAAATGAAGGCCTACCTCGGCTCACTCGAGCGAGTGCTCCAGCTCGCGCCCGAGCGCCTTTATCCGGGCCACGGTGAGCCGATCGACCAGGCGGAGTTGGCAATTCGC
>PLDE01000193.1 GCA_003135035.1 Candidatus Dormiibacterota bacterium
CACCCGCAGGAAGGTTAGGTGGAATCTTTCAATCGCCTGAGCGCTCTCCGAGTGGGTTGCCATCCTTCTACGATACCGCATATGGACGTGGGCATCCATATGCGGTATCGTCGGTGGTAGGAGGGCTTCCCCGACGCACACTTTGCAGATTGGCGGGGCAGAGCGCCTGGCCGGAGTGGCACCGGCGGCTACCGAGGTCTGTGCCAGGGAAGGAGATGGCTGGGCTAGCTCGCAACGCCTGAACCCCCTTGCGAAACATCTCGTAGCCGTTGAAACTGGCACCCGTGGTCGCCCCTGGCGGCGGTGTCTCGTGGCCCGTTTTAGACACCGGTTGCGACCTCGGAGCGCGAATCTAGCGGCCGCTCGCGGGAGTTGAGGAAGATCGGGGCAGGATCAAGGAGAGACCATCGCCGGCGTCATCGAGGCGGCCTTGGAGCAAGGCGTCGTAGACAAACTGCGACCATGTTTCCATCTCCAGGTAGTAAACGCCGAGCTCGTCGACGGAGGCCATCCGGCCCTCCAGCTTGTCGCGCTCCCGAACCGCCACCGCCGCCCTTCCCGCGTCGACCAAGATGAGTACGCCGAGGTGGACCTGACCGACGGCGCCGGCGTCATCCTTGAGCAGTCCCACCGCGCGCCCGGCCAGATCCTGGTCGCAGACGACTTCCTCGCCCCACTCCCGCAGACAGCCGGCTCGCCAGGCCAGCTCGCGATCCCCGTCGCTGGCGTTGATGTGCCCACCCACCCCGAGGGTGACCTGGCCTCGCAAGCGGGGCTCGCTGCCGGCTCGAAGACGGCGCATGGTCAGGATTCGGGGCCCTTCGCGGACCACCAGGTGAGGGATGACCTGCTGCCACTCGGACTCGCTCTCCACCGAGGATCGGGGTCGAAACTCACCCCAGTGATCGACCACTCGGAGCAGTTCGGTCACCCCGCCCAGCTTGAGGCCATGCCAGGAACCGTCCGGCAGCGCCTGCTCTCGCGGCACCACCAACACCAACTCCCGGCCCGCCCCGCGGGCCACAGTCGACGCCGATGGTCCGGTGGCCGGCATGGGGGAAGGATAGGTTGGTCCGGGTAGTCTGGGCGAGATGCCCAGCCCGACTTTCTGCATCATCGGCGCCGGAATGGCCGGCGGTCGGACGGCCATCTCCCTTCGCGAGCGCGGCTTCGAGGGCCGCCTGGTGCTCATCGGAGACGAGCCCGAGTTGCCCTACGAGCGGCCGCCACTCTCAAAGGGGTACCTCAGCGGAGAGCTGCCTCAGGGCAAGCTCTTCCTGCAGCCGCGCCAGGAGTACCGGGAGCGGGCCATCGAGTGGCGGCCCGAGACACGGGTCAGCGAAATCGACCGACACGGGCGCACACTCCGGCTGGCCAACGGGGAGCTGATCAGCTTCGCGCGCCTGCTGCTGGCGACGGGAGCACAACCGCGGCGCTTGGACCGCCCCGGCGCCGACCTCGCTGGTGTGGTCACCTACCGGACGCTGGCCGACGCCGACTCCCTCAGGGCGAGATTGAGCGGTCAGCCCCGAGTGGTCGTCGTCGGCGCGGGGTTCCTCGGCTCGGAGTTGGCGGCGGCGGCACGAAGGCAGGGCTGCCCGGTCACGATCCTCGAGCTAGGGGAGGCCTTCCTCAGCCCGCTCGGCCCTTTGATTGGCGCTTTCTGCGCCGATCTGCACCGGCAGGCTGGCGTGGAGATCCTCTTGCGCGAGACCGTGGCCCGCTTCCTGGGTGACTCTCAACTGGAAGCGGTCGAGCTGGCCAGCGGACGTAGCCTGCCCTGCGATCTGGCGCTGATCTGCCTCGGGGTGGAGCCGAACTCCCAGCTGGCCGTGGCGGCCGGCCTGGAGACCGACCCCGGCGTCGTGGTGGACAAGCACTGCCAGAGCTCACTCGAGGGCGTGTTCGCTGCCGGCGACGTCGCCTCCTGGTGGAGTCCGCGCTGGGACCAGCGGCTCCGGGTCGAGCACTACGACAATGCGCACCAGCAAGGCCTCTTCGTTGCCGGCGCGATGCTGGGCGACGGCTCTGTCTACGACCCCCTCCCTTATTTCTGGACTGAGCAATACGACACCATGGTCCAGCAGGTGGGGATCGTCAGCAGCGGGCGCGAGCAGGTTATCCGCGGTGACTCAGCCAGCCGCAGCTTCTCACTCTTCCAAGTCCGCGACGGCTTGCTCAAGAGCTGTGTCGCGGTCAACCGCTTCCCCGACCTGGCAGCAGCGCGCCGGCTGATCAACAGCGGCGCCCAAATCCCTCCCGCTCTGCTGGAAGACCCGACCGTTGACCTCCGAGCTTGGTCACAACAGCTCGAAGAGGAAGCCAAGTCTCTCTAACGGCACCGGCGATGGCCAGAGCCTATGCAGGTATTCCCAGGCGTTTCCGGGTGATCTCGACCGCCGTGGGGTTGTCATCTACCAGCAGGTAGCGTCGACCCCACGCCTGGGCGACCACTCCGGTAGTTCCGCTACCGCAGAAGAAGTCGGCCACCAGATCACCCTCTCTACTCGAGGCGCGCACGATCCGCTCGAGCAGGGCGATCGGCTTCTGGGTCGGATACCCGGTTCGTTCCGCGCTCCTGGTTGGAACGATGGTGAGCCACCAGGTGT
>PLDE01000126.1 GCA_003135035.1 Candidatus Dormiibacterota bacterium
TCTCGGTCACCGACCGCTGCAACTTCCGCTGCGGCTACTGCATGCCCAAGGAGGTTTTCGGCAGTGGCTTCCGCTTCCTGCCCCGCTCCCAGGTCCTCGACTTCGAGGAGATCACCAGGGTCGTCGAGGCGGCCACCTCCCTCGGGGTGGGCAAAGTGCGGCTCACCGGCGGGGAGCCGCTCTTGCGGCGCGACCTCGCTGTTTTGGTGCGGATGCTTGTCGACCTCCCGGGAGTCAGGGACCTGGCTCTGACCACCAACGGGGCCCTGTTGGCGAAATTGGCTGACCAGCTGGCCCGGGCCGGACTCCAGCGGGTTACGGTGAGCCTGGATACAGTCGACCCGGAGACGTTCCGCCTGATGAACGGGGTGGGCATTCCCATCGAGGCCGTCCTCGAAGGCATCGAGGCGGCGGTCCAAGCCGGGCTCGGTCCGATCAAGCTCAATGCCGTCATTCGTCGGGGCATCAATGACGGCGGTGTGCTCGCCTTGGCGGAGTACGCTCGCGAGCACGGCCACTCCCTGCGTCTGATCGAGTACATGGATGTGGGGGAGAGCCACGGCTGGCAGATGGCGGAGGTGGTTCCCAGCGCCGAGCTGCTGGAGCTGATCGGTTCGCGCTGGTCCCTGGATCCGGTGGCCCCGACCGACCCTGCTGAGGTGGCCCAGCGCTACCGCTACCGGGACGGGAGCGGCGAGCTTGGCCTGATCAGCTCAGTCACGGCCCCGTTCTGCGGTAACTGCTCACGGCTGCGCCTGACCGCCGATGGGAAGCTCCACACCTGTCTCTTCGCGAGCCTGGGGCACGATCTCCGGCCCAGCCTCCGGGGCGGCGTTGACCGGGCCGGGCTGATCGAGGAGTTGCGGACCATTTGGGGTCTGCGCGTCGACCGCTACTCCGAGCTGCGGACGGGGGCGGCGCAGCGCGGGCACGCTGTCACCAAACCGGAGATGTCCTATCTGGGCGGCTGACTACTCCCCGCAGGGCAGCCCATCTCGAGTCGCGCGATCACTCCGCTAGAGTCCCCTCAATGCACTGGCTGGTAACCGCCAAAGGTCTTGAGGAGAACTGCGACCTGGCCCGCTTGCACCAGGCGTTGCGGACCAAGCGAGGGCCACTGTGGCTCGACATCGAGGCCCCCAAGAAGGCTGACTTCGACCTCTTGAGTTCAGGGTTCGGCATCCACGCTCTGACCATCGAGGACATCCAGCAAGGGGGGCAACGGCCCAAGTGGGAGGACTATCCGGGATACACCTTCTTGGTGCTGATGGCCATGGAGTGGACCAAGCAAGGGGTGGCGTTGGAAGAGCAATACCTCTGCATTTCGCCCACCTGGGTGGTCTCGATTCACCAGCAGGCGAATCCCGCCCTGGGGGAGGTCCGTCGACGCCTGGGGCTGGACCCCAGCCTAACCCAAGGCAAGTCGATGTTCCTCACCTACATGGTCACCGAGGCCATTGTCGACTCGGCCTTCCCCGCCCTCGATGCCATCGACGACGAGGTGGACCAGCTGGAAGATCGCCTGGTGACCACTGCCGACCAGAAGGACCTGGCCCAGATCACCGAGCTCAAGCATTCGGTGACGGACCTGCGGCGGATTCTGGGCGCCCAGCGGGACTCCTTCCAGCGGCTGGTCAGCCAGTCCCTCGACCCCAATCAGCCCGATGCGGCGCTGTACTTCCGGGACGTCTACGATCACCTGGTTCGCCAGTACGAGACGGTGGACTCCCTGCGTGATCTGCTCTCGGGGGCCATGGATACCTACCTCTCGACCGTGTCCAACCGTCTCAACGGCACCATGAAGACCCTGACCGTGATGGCCAGCCTGTTCCTCCCGCTGACTTTTCTGACCGGCTTCTTCGGGATGAACTTCGGGTATCTCACCGGGGTCGTCCAGCCCTCCGGGGCGGCCTTCGCCGGAGGGATCCTGATCATGGTCGGGTCGCTGGTCATCCAGATCTACCTATTCCGCCGGCGCCGCTGGGTCTGAACCGTCAGGCCCATTGACGCGGGGCTGCTCGGTTCGATCCAGTCCGTTGACCGCTGCGTGGATCTTCATCCGCAGCCCGGGGCGGTGGGGTGCCGTCACGGGCTCCGAAACAGGCGCCCAGACCGGTCAGGAATCGAGTGGCTCGGCCTCCGAGCCACTGCTAGACTGACCGCCATGGAGATCACCACTCCGGCGCGCTTCCGCTTGAGCGGCTTGCAGTAACCAGAGCGGTGAGACGAGTAAGGAAGGCAGGAGAAGTTGCCCAGGCAACCGTCTGGCCCTTTTCTGCCCGTGGGTCATACCTAACCGGATCTCGACTTGAAGTGATGGGCGGTCGATAGGCAGGGAGCAGCAACGTATGCAATCCCCGCGAATCACTCGACGCTTACTTCGCGCCAAGGACTTCGCAGACTCGCATTACGCGGAGCCCCTCCACGTGGCAACGATCGCTCGCTTGGCGCACCAGTCGCCGGCCCACTTTGCACGCCAGTTCCAGCGTGCGTTTGGAGAGACTCCACATCAATACGTGTTGAGTCGACGACTTGAGCGTGCGGCAGCACTCCTTCGAAACACTGATTACACCGTCAGTCGGATTTGCCTGTCGGTCGGATTCACGAGCGTCGGATCCTTCACCACGTCATTCCGACGGGTGTTTGGCGAAACGCCAACGGAGTACCGCAGGCAACACCTGCCGCTGTTGGCTCAGCGCGTCATCCCGCCTTGCGTCCTGCGGTCAGTCGAACGGCCACAGTTGAGCAGGATTCGAGAAGACGCCGCCTGACCGGCCGGCTAGAGTGGGCAGCATGGATCCAATAGCAGGAAGGGCAGCGGAATGACACTTCACGTTGGGCATGCGACTCTCTGGGTTCGCGATCAGGATGAAGCATTGGCATTCTTCGAAACGCTTGGTTTTGAGGTTCACGAGGACGTCAAGAACGGGGACTATCGCTGGCTTTCAGTCGCGTCGAAGGACCAACCCGATCTGGCTATCGTGTTGGCCAAGCCCGGATACCCGATGGATGAAGCAACCAGCGAACAGATGGCGGCAGCGGTTGCCAAAGGCATGTTGAGCAGCATCGTCTTTACGACCGACGATTGCTTCGCCACGTACCAAGAGCTCAAAGGCAAAGGAGTTGAGTTCACCCGACCGGCCGGAGAGCGGGCATATGGCGTCGACGCCGCCTTCCGCGACCCTTCGGGAAACGAATTTCGCCTACTACAAACCAGGAAGGAGTCCGCTAAGTCGTAGCTCACCAAGCCTCCCGCGTTGGGGCCGCTGAAGCGAGGCTTCTCGCGCCATTCCGGCCGCCGCATTCAAGTGGGCCGCCGGATCAGGAGAGACGTCCTAGCCGGGAAGCGCCTTTCGCACCTGCTCCGCCAGAGCTTCGGGGTCGTCTGACCCCACGATTAGCTCCCGGTAGGTCTGGCCCTCGAGGTGAATTACTAGGCCCCGGCTGGCATGGTGTTCTGCCACGAAGGTCTTGCCATCGGGGCTGATCCAGATGCCGACCGCGGTGCCTGGAAGGCCCGTCCCGATCAGCTTGAGGCCGGGCAGCCCTTGGAGGGGCTGGTCGACGATCTCGATCTCGCGGACCGAGGAGAGGGGAACTCGGACATCGCCATGAGCGCTCTCAAGCTCCTCCAGCCGGCCGAGGACCAGCACCAGTTCATCGCCTTCGATGCGAATATCGGC
>PLDE01000308.1 GCA_003135035.1 Candidatus Dormiibacterota bacterium
CAATGGCGCCGGCAAGACCACCCTGTTCAATGTGATCAGCGGGCTACAGGCACCGGGTCGCGGCACGGTCCATCTGTTCGACACCGACGTGACCACCATGAAGCCCCACCGTCGGGCCCGGCTCGGCCTGGCCCGGACCTTTCAGCGGCTCGAGCTGTTCGGCTCGCTGACCGCGGGGGAGAACGTGCGGGTGGGCCTGGAGTCGACGGTCCGGTGGTGGGAATGGCGACGGATGCGCCGGTTGGTCCCTCACCGACGGGGCGCTGACGGCGCCGGCGACGCTCCCGAGTCGCTGGCCACCGTCACCTGCGAGCGGTTGCTCGAAGGGGTCGGCCTCGACGGCCTGGGCGACCGACAGGCTGCCTCCATGTCCACGGGACTGGCCCGCATGGTGGAGCTGGCCCGCGCCCTGGCCATCGGGCCCAAGCTCTTGCTGCTCGACGAGCCCGGCTCGGGCCTCGACGAGGCCGAGTCGGCGGGACTGGGGA
Organism: Candidatus Dormiibacterota bacterium; assembly: GCA_003135035.1. GTDB lineage: Bacteria > Chloroflexota > Dormibacteria > Aeolococcales > Bog-877 > Bog-877. Next base: position 489 of record PLDE01000308.1, read on the forward strand.
GGCTGCTGGCAGAGCTGGCCGCCGGCGGGATGGCCGTGCTCCTGGTGGAGCACGACATGGACCTGGTCATGCGGATCTGCGATCACATCTACGTCCTCGACTTCGGGGACATCATCGCCTCGGGCACGCCCGACGAGGTCAGGAACGACCCGATGGTCCAGGCCGCCTACCTGGGCCAGGCGCCATCCACCACCACCCCCACCACCACCACCGTCCCTGGCGCTGCCACCGAGGCCGGCGAGGGGACCGACCGGTGACCGACCTCACCGCGGCATCGGTCGACGGCCAGCCGGAGGCGGCCCGCCGCATCCCCCCGAGCATCACCATCGACGGCATCCGGGCGGCCTACGGGCGGATCGAGGTCCTCCACGGTGTCGACTTGGTGGTGCCGCCGGGGAGCGTGTTCGGACTGCTCGGCCCCAACGGTGCCGGCAAGACGACTCTGCTCAACATCTGCTCCGGCTTCATCCCCCCTGATGAGCGGATTGTCACCATCGAGGACGCTGCCGAGCTGCAGATGCACCAGGAACATGTCTGCCGGCTGGAATCTCGTCCCCCCGATGTTCGGGGAGAGGGCCGCATCAACATTCGCGACCTTGTCATCAACGCCCTGCGTATGCGACCCGACCGGATCGTGGTCGGTGAGGTCCGTGGTGGCGAGGCCTTGGACATGCTGCAAGCCATGAACACTGGTCACGACGGTTCCATGACGACCGTCCATGCCAACACTCCGCGCGACAGCCTTTCACGTCTTGAGACGCAGGTCCTAATGGGCGGAGTCGAGTTGCCCGCCAAGGCCATCCGGCAGCAGATCGCCAGCGCCATCAACATCGTCGTCCAACTCAACCGTCTCCGTGATGGTAGCCGCCGCATTACCGCAATCAGCGAAGTCGTGGGCATGGAGGGGGACACCATCACGATGCAGGACATCTTCCTCATGAAGTCCGAGGGAACCGACCAGCAGGGCAACCTCAAGAACGAGATGGAATTGACCGGTGTCCGACCGCAAATCCTTGATCGGCTCTTCGACATGGGGCTTGCTGTACCGCCCGAGATTTCCCGGCTCTTCCCAGACCGGCGAACTGACCAGGTTGCCGCGATCAAGTTGCCCAGCCCGCCGTCCGGACCACTTCAGAGGCGTCTTGGCTGAAGGGGTACCGGGGCTTCACCGCACTAGGCAAGTCGTCCGGCGCTCAGGTGGCGTCGCTTTGGGCATCTGCCTCGCCCTGGCTTGGGCCGGTCTCGGGGCCAGCCCAACCCTGGCGCAGCCGACGGGAAGCAGTACACCTTACGATGGCGAACTCTTCAGCCTGACCAATCAGGACCGCACCAGCAACGGGCTGGCCGCCCTGGCCGACAACGGAACCCTAAACGCCATCGCTGAGTCCAGCCCCTACTACGGCTGTGACCCCTCGCCGATCTATGGCCGCGCCGCTGACATGATCACCCGTCAGTACTTCTCCCACCAGATTCCCGGCTGCTCCGCCGACGGTGGTTACGTTTGGCCGATCATGAGCGCGGACGGGATCGACTACCGCTCAGCCGGCGAGAACGTCGGCTGGAACAGTGGCTATGCCGACCCAGCGGCCGGTGTCAATGAGCAGTTCATGGACTCGCCGCCCCACCGCGCCAACATCCTCGGGGCGTACGACGAACTGGGCGTGGGGTCCTGGTACACGTCCGGGTCGTGGAACTATCCCGGCAGCGGGGGTGGTCCCTGGACCGGCGTTTACATGTTCGCCCAGGAATTTGCCCAGGTGGGAAGCTCAGCGCCGCCGCCCTCCTCGGGCGGGGGTGGGAGCGGGAGCGGCGGCAGTGGAGGTACAGGTAGTGCGCCGGCCCCCGCTCCCACCCCGACACCCGTGCCGACTCCCACACCCAAGCCCAAGCCGCCGCCGCCGGGGGTGAGCTCGCGAACACCAAAGCCCGGGCGCGGATTGCTTTCAGCACAATTGACCAAGTGATCAGCAGTTACCTGGATGAGTGAGGCGCCTGCTCAGATCGCGGCGGACGTAGCCCAGAGCCAGGCGGTGCTGGAGGCCACGGGTCTCTGCAAGAGCTTCGCCATCAGCAAGTCGCCACGTGAAGTGGTGCGCGACGTCTCATTGGCTGTCAAGCGAGGCGAATTCTTTGCGGTTATGGGGCCTAGCGGCTGCGGGAAATCCACCTTACTGAACATCCTCGGCGGCCTGGAAACCCCAGACCATGGGCAGGTGAAGATTTGCTGTACCGATCCCTACCAGCTGGGCGAAGGGGAAAGAGCGGCGTTCCGCCGCCAGCAGATCGGCTTCATCTTCCAATTCTTCAACCTCCTGCCCAGCCTGACAGCGGCCGAAAACGTCATGCTCCCCTACCGTTTGGAACGCAACCGGGCCTGGCCCTTGCGGGGCCTCGGCGCCGATCGGGACGCTCGGGCCCGAGCGCACGACCTGATGGCCATGCTGGGACTGAAGGGAATGCAGGGGCATCGACCTGACGAGATCTCCGGAGGTGAGCAGCAGCGGGTTGCCATCGCTCGAGCCCTGGTTTCCGACCCGGCGATCCTGCTCGCGGACGAGCCCACCGGAACGCTCGACTACCACGCCGGCCGGGGTGTCCTGGAGCTTCTCCTGCGGCTCAGCCGTCAAGAGCACCGCACCATCGTCCTGGTCACTCACGATGTCCGTACGGCTGCCTATGCCGAGCGGGTCGCGATCATGCTGGACGGCGAGTTCAAAGAGGTGGTCGACCTCGGGCACCGAACTGTTCATGACACCGGACCTCTGCTGGAGCGGCTCGCGACGCATGGTCTCTGAGGCAGGCGCCGGGATTTGATCCCCCTCCTGTGGCGCCGCGCGGCGCTGGCTCGTNNCTCCAACGCCAAGCCTCGGCAGCGATTCAGGAGCGGGCCGGATCAGCGCAATACGACATCCAGCCCTTCGCGCGCGCTGGGTTCACGACTGCCCAGGTGCAAGCCATCGCCAAGCTCAAGGTGGTCAGCTCCGAGTCAGCGCTGGAGGAGAAGGCGGACCTCGCCCGGCTCCCGTCGCGCGCCTTCCGCCAAGTGGTGCTGGTCGCAGTCGGACCTAAGGGAGTCGCCCTCCGCCCCTTGCCAGTTATCCGCGGCCACCGACCGAGCAGTCTCGACCAGATCGCGGTAAGTCAGAACCTCAGTCCGGGCATATCGCTCAGCTCCGGGGCGGTGACTCCCGGTCGGGTCCGGATTGGACAGGCGTTGCAGCTGATTGCCTCCAAGGCCGCCAGAAATCTCAAGGTGGTCGGGGTGGTCGCCGACTCCTCGCTGGGTGCTCCCTTCACGGCAGACGCCGTGTACATCACTCAGGCGACCGCGACCAAGCTGTTCGCGGCCGGACTTCAGGTCAGCGATGTTGCCGTCAGGCTTCGTGCTGGCGCAACGGTCAGCCAGCTGCTCANNGGCGAACTCACACCGATCCTGGACGGCATCACCGCTCTCAGTCTGGTCCTGGCCTTCGCCGTCATCGCGACGACCTTCAGCTCGCTGGTACTCGACCAGCGTCGTGAGATCGGTCTGCTGCGATTGGCGGGAGCCAGCCGGGACCTGATTTTTCGGAGCTTCCTGCGCGAGGCGATGACCGCCTCAGCGCTGGGGGCAGCCCTGGGAGTCGGAGTCGGCTACTTGCTGGCGGTGGTTCTGATCGCGCTCTCGACCCCGGCTGGGGTGAGTCCGCTGCCCCGAGTGCAGGGCGACGCTGCTTGGAGTGTGGTGGCCTTTCTGATCGTCTTGTTTCTCGGGGTGGGTGCGGCTGCCTACCCGGCGCTACAGGCAGCCCGGATACCGCCGCTGCTGGCGGTTCGTCCCCCACCTCTGCGCCGAGGCAGTCGCGGGCTCTTGTTGCAAGTGCCGTTTCTGCTCTTGGGCATTGTCGGTGCCTACATCTTCTTCGCCACCGGGGGACCCCTTGGCGTTGGTCTTGGCGCGGCCTTTGCCTATATCGCCATCTGTGCCGCTCTGAGTTGGGCTGGGCCTCACCTGGTGCGCGCGCTGAGCATTGTGGTCGGGCCACTCTTCGCTACCCCGGTTGCCGCGGTCACGGTGCGGGGCCGGACCCGCCCAGCTCGCACGTCGTTGGCCTTGGCCGCGCTCTTTGTGACGGTCGCCACCGCCATCGGATTGGTCGGTCTTTCCGGATCTGCCTTGAGCGCGGGCCAGGTATGGGTGGACCACCTCTTCGTGGGCCAGTACCTCCTCGTCAGCCCGGTGGTGCAGAGTCAGAAAGTGGAGAAGCAGGTCTTGGCTACGATTACCGCCAAGACTGGCACCACAACCGTGCTGGCCGCGGCTCCGGTCCGCTTCATCACCGCCAGGGTCGGCCACGAGGCGGTATCCGTGGCGGCCACCACGAGCGCTGCCTATGGCATCAGCGGCGCCCTGCAGTTCGTCCATGGCGACCGCTCGACCGCTCTGAGCCAGGTTGCCTCCGGGACGGGGATGCTCCTACCGCTGGAGCTGGCGGCAGCCCTCCGTGATCAGGTTGGCTCCAAGGTCAAGGTGATCACCACCACCGGTACCGCCACCTTCCAGGTGGTTGGGGTCGTCGCCCACACCCTGCCGGGCCCTTCCGGCGAAGAGTCGGCGATGGTCGACAGCACAGCCGCCAAGAAGGACTTTGGTGTTGCCGCGGAAGGCTTCAACCTGATCCAGCTCGAGTTGCGCGGAGGAGCGGGACTGCAACATCCGGTGGCACTGGCCGCCTTCCAATACGGCATGGAGGAGGAGACCGTCTCCTCAGTCCGTCAGGGAGTGGACCTGGGCGTCCAACACGACATCGCCGCGCTCTCGGCGCTGGCCCTCGTTGGGGTGGTCATCGCCATCTTGGCCGCCATCGACACCGTCGTTCTCGGGGCGCGTGAGGGAACCCGCGACATGGCCCTCCTGCGGGTGGTGGGCCTGAGTCGGGCCGCTACCCGGCGGGCCGTGCTGGGCGAAGCGCTGGCCACCGCCCTGACGGGATGTGTGGTCGGGGTGGTGGTCGGGATTGGGCTGATCGCGCCTGAGGTCCACGTCGCGACCACGGCCGCCCTTCCACTCAGCTTCCAAATTCCCTTGATGGTCGTCGCCGCCGTGGCCGGGGCCGTGGTGGTGGCGATCATGGTGGCGGCGGTGATTCCGGCCCGCCAGCTCGGCAAGCTCGATCCGGTGGCGGCTCTGAGCGTCGAGTGACTCCCCGGTGACCCCTGTGACTGAGGGGGTGAACCTGGAGGATCTGCTGGGCAGCCGAGGCCGTCGCCTCCGTCGCGTCGTGCTCCTGGTGGCTCTGGGTTGCGCCTTGGGCCTGGCAATCTTCGCCATGCCCCATGAGTTCCCCCCCCGGCCGGCTGGGGTGGCCGCCGATTTTCGTGTCTTCTACGCTGCCGGAGAGCTGATCAGCCGGGGCGGCAATCCCTACCACCTGGGTCCTCTCCAGTCGGCGGCGCCGGCTGCCTTCGC
>PLDE01000004.1 GCA_003135035.1 Candidatus Dormiibacterota bacterium
GCAGGCACCAGCTCGGCCTCGGGGGCCGCAGTGAGTGCCTGATCGATCTCCGCGTCGAGACGGGTGTAGACGCGATGCTCTCTGGTCTGGGTATTGGTGGTCATGGTGGGATCCTACCACGGATCCTCTCGCCGGTGCCTAGGTGGCTCCCAAACTCGTATCCGCTCGGGGTCAGACCGCCCCCTCCGGGACCGTGGCACCCTGAAGAATCCCGATGTGATCGGATTGGCGCCAGGCCCTCCGAATCGTCTTAGATGAGCTCAAACGGCCATCGGCTGCCCAGAAATAGGAAAACGCCCGGGAGAAGTGCTTCCCGGGCGTTTTTCGTGTTTTGAGGCATTTGAACTCGCCTGAACCACCTCCGAAGTCGGTTTTCGGGGCAGCAAAAAGCTCCCCAGGCAAACCGGTGCCTAGGGAGCTGCGATCAGTCGGAGCTGGAAGGGATTTGGCGGGCTACGGCGCCCGAGAGTTGGCGACGGGGCGGCTTGCCGTAAAAGACCATTTTGTCCAGAGACCGCTCAGTGATCAGCCTGCGGTGCGCCCGCTATTCAACATCCCCCACCAACCATGCCTTGAGCAGGCCGCTGGTAACCTCCCATCTTCCGGCCCGATTCTGGATCAACTCAAGCCGCTGTAGTCCATCTCCGGCCTGTCGGGCCGAGGTATGAGAGACCCCAAGGAACCTCCGAACGTCAGCTCCGCTTAATTGCCCGACCTTCTGGGCGGCGATCATTTTGAGCAACAGCTGTTGGGATAGGCTGAGACCATCGAATAGAGAGCGAAACTCATCCCCTCTGTCAACCATCGCCGTGTGGAGGGCCAGTCTGACATCCGTTTCCTCAATGGCTTTACCAGCGCCGTCGTAAGCCCAGAATGCCAGGAGTTGAACATCGTTTGGCACACCTATGGCGGCCTCATAGAGGCTCTCCGCGACTGANNGCTCGCGACATGGACTTTCTGCCAAATGCAGCCCTAGCGATTAGGTACTTGGAGAACTGCTCCATAGGAATGGCTTGGAGATAGAGCTTATCGCCAATGTTGTACAGTGCACCCCGCGCTGGGTCGTTGACCATTGCCTCCATGACATGTCGCTTACTACCTGCGAACACAAAGCTAACATCGGGCAACTCATCAACGAGGTCTTTCATTAAATCAGGGATAGCGGAGCTAATCTCGTAGGCCCTTTGAAACTCGTCCAGAATCATGGCCACGGGGTGAGCACCGTCGGAGGCCGTCCCCAAAAGGCGAATCGTGTCAGTGATTGCCTGCGGCCAATCCATCCCGGCCGCCCCGACCGCAAACGAAGCACTGAAGAGGCCGGTGGCTGGATCGACGCTGATTTCTGGCTGTATGCGGAACGTCCTGAGGTATCGACTTAGATCCTCGGCATGACGGCGCAGCCAACCAAGAGGACCGTCCAACACGCCTCTGAGGAGAGTTTCGGCCACGTCTCGCTCGCTGGAGCAGCGGATTAGACTTACCCGCCCAGCCCGCGCATCCTTTGCTGAGACGTCTTTGAGAGCCCGGCGCAGCAAAGAACTCTTGCCGTAGCGCCTTGGCGCTATCAACACAAGGTTCTGCCCATTCAGCATAAGCGTCTTAATCTTGTGAAGTTCAGATTCTCGATCGGTGAAGTGAACGTCGTCGGCAGGAGAGCCGAAGTGATAGGGGTTATGCGAAGCCATGGATGCCACGGTAACACATGCACCCTATTGGGTTCAACCCAGAGGGGTTCAACCCCGCGGGGTTCAGTTTGTCGGTACGGAGAACTCCTGCGGCCTCCGAAGTATTCGTCATGACGGCCGGAAGCCGATCTCGCCGAGACGGTGGGGATCGCCTCGGGCACAGCGTAGGGGAGCTCGTAGGGCTGCATCCCGGAAGCCACGACTCCTTCGCCCAGTTCCAACCGGCGGTCAGCTCCATGGTCCGCGTCTCCGAGATCGGGCCGTTCCGATCGCCACTATCACTGGCGTGAACTCGAGCGACTATCTCAAGCCCAGCCAAGGACTCGAGCCGCAGATTTCGAGCGGTACCTTTCTGTGGCTCGGGGAGCGAGCCGCTCGGCTCGGCGAGGCGAGCCACCTAAAAGGCGCCACTCGAGGAGCTGAACGCCGGAGCGCGAAGGCTGCTTGATAGCCCAGTGTGGAGGGAACCTTGGGTTCCAGTCCCCCTGCACACCCCAATGGTGTCGGCCGTGGATCCCCTCAAGGCGATTTGCTCTGATCTGATGCTCTCTCAGTCGCGCTGTCCTCTGATCTCGATCAGTTGAGGAGTGGAATCCAGCCCGGCAGCCCATACAGCCGTCGCGCCAGCCAGCACCCGCTGCATGAGTTCGGGAGTCGATCCAGTCGGGCGATCTCAGCAAGGCGAGGAGCGATCTGGCGCCACTCGTCGCAGAACTGCTCAGGGGGAACCCCGGCTTTGGGTCCAGCGACGTCAGGTGTGGTCAGCTCCCAGGTCTTCCGGAGATCCGGAGCTACTTCTGGAAACTGCTGATCGAACTTGGCCGCACAAGCGGGAAGAGTTGAAGGTAACCCCGAGAGTCGCCCTCAAGTAGGTGTGCGAACAGACTTCGAGGAGCGCTAGTTCTTCGAAGCGGTAGCTGACCTTGCGAACGCCACTCTCGCATCAACAAACATGAGGTCGCAGCCCACGGTGGCAGTCACCGCCCTGGAGTCACGTACCCCGCTAGACCAGGGAGGGCGATCCGCTTCAGCGAGTCAGGAAGGGCTCTCCTAACAGACCCCACTTTGGACTACCTCCAATCTTCCGGAATCGGCGTCCAGCTCCGCCAAGACACCGCGCGGGAGGGTCGCGATGTGCCGACCGTGCCCCAGCGGCAGGTTATAGATGGTCGGCAAACCGAGCGGCTTCAAGAGTTCACGAAAAACATCGGTTAGCGCAAGCGTTGGCCCCGGTGCCCGCGGGATGCACCCAGCGTGCTCTCCGATGATGATCCCGGCAGCCCTCGCGAGGCCACCACCCATGATCAGTTGAGAGATTCGTTCCTCGATCTCATAGGGCTCGCTGTTGACGTCTTCAAAGAAGACCAAGCGCCCTGCTAGTTCTAGCTGCCACGCGGTCCCTACCAGGCGTGCCATGAGGTCCAGGCATCCTCCGGTGAGTAGTCCTGCAGCTCGCCCAGGCACGAGGCATTCGACGAATGCGTCTTCCGGATCCGGCCGAACGACGAATGGATCCCGCGACATCAAAGCCATTCGATAGCCGCCCAACGTGTAGTCTGAGGCCCTTCCCAGGGCCGCGACGGTTGGGCCATAGAAGGTGACCCACCCAGCACTGCGCTCAAGGACTGCGTGAAGCACGGTGACCGCTGAAAAGCCGAGGAATATCTTGGCAGGCGCTCTACGAAGTCGCAAGAGCCGCGCCGGGTCCATCGCCATCACCGTCCGAAGGGCTCCGCAGCCTCCCTCCAGGCAGATGACCGCGTCTATGTCTGGTCGCTCAAGCATGGTTAGGAGATCGTCAGCCCGAGATTCGTCGTCGCCAGCGAGATAGCCTCTCACCTCACTTGCGTGCGGCGCTAACTCGACCGAAAAGCCCTCCTGTTGCAGCCACTGCATGCCTCTCTCGGCCGCAGACGGTTCAGCCGCTGGGCTACAGGGCGCCACCACGCCGATACGCATTCCACTCTGGAGGCGAGGCGGTCGACGGTACGAACCGCCAACCGCCTCACGGGTCTGTTCTGTGGCCACGGCAGGCAAAGGTCCTCAGCCGACTAGTCGCTCCATCCTTCAGCGGTGAGATTGAGGAGAGGATCTTGCGGGAGCACTCCCTTCAGCTTGGTGCTGATCGCCGAAATCTGATAATACGGCTCTGGCATCCACAAGACCGGAAGGTTTTTCGCCATATAGACTTCGAGCTCGTGCATGGGGGCTAATCCGCTCTTGGTGAGTGTCGCCTGCATCAACGAGTTCGCTTCAGAACTGGAGTAGTACCCGGCGTTTAGGAACGATCCTGACCCGAAGGGAACCGAGACATTCGGGTACGACGCGGGGAAGTAGGTCCAGCCGCTACCCCAGTACCCAAGAGCCCAAGAGCAAGTGCTCGGCTTGGAGCGGTCGCAAGCGACGCTTACGTTCCCCACTACTGTACCGAATGGCGCCTGATCGAGCTCAAGGTCGATCCCGGCCGCTGCGAATGACGACTGCAATACGGATACCTCAGCTGTAATCGTCGCAGTCCCGGATGCGTATTGAAGTGGCATTACGAGTCGAGTCCCCTTGGCTATACCCTTTCCACACTCAGACGAACTGACTCCTGGACGCGCACAGGTGTCGACCCCGGCAGCACTCCTGTGCCACCCGTGAGAAGTGAGGAGTGCCTTGGCGGTGGCCGGGCTATAGGAGTACGTAGACTTCGCCACCGACGACGTTAGGAGAGGGGTTGGTGGAAGCGCCGGGATCACGCCGTCAGTCGCATACGCGAGACCGTGGAAGATAGATTTGATGAATGCTGGCTGATCGATGAGGTGCTGCATCGCCTGACGCACGTACAGCTGCGAGAACACCTTGCCCAGCTTGGGATTGGCAAAGTTCACCGAGAGGTAGTTGAATCCCCAAGTCGCCCATGAGGCGATCTTGTAGCCGTGCGACTTGAGATAGGAATCCTGGCTAACGTCCTGATAGGGCACGTAGCCATAATCGATGTCGCCCGCTCGTAGTGCATCGTATTCCGCCGAATCGCTTGCAAAGGGGATTTCCTCTAGCTTCGCCAGCTTCGGTCTGGGTGACCCCGAATATGCGGTGTTCGGGGAAAAGGCGACGTACGAAGTCGTTGCAGAGTAGGCAGACATTCGCCACGGGCCGTCGACCGTCCTCCAGAGGGGATTGGTGCTGTAGGTGGCGAGGTTGCTTGACTGAGCGTTTAGAAAGTCGAAGACACTCGCCGCTCCCGAGGGCGTCATGTCGTAGTTGCCAATAGCTCCGCCCGTTGAAGTTCGGTCCCAAGCCTCCTGGGGAATAGGGATAATCTGCGCGAGTTGGTTCCCGAGCAGGAACTGGTGACTGTACACGCGGTTAAAGGTGATCGTGAAAGTTCGAGCCGTCGGGAAAGTCATGGAGGCCACGTTGTCCGGGAATTCGCCGGCCACGTACTGCCACCAGTTGGCCTTCTCTGCTTTCAGCAGATTCATCCAGAATTCGATATCCCTACTCGTGACTGCCGTCCCATCAGACCAGTTGTAGTGGCGAAGTTTGATCGTCAGCGTCTTGCCGTCGTTGGAGTACACAGGAGGGTAGGCTAAACTCAGCTTTGAGTTGGGGATGGGCTTGCCATCATCGCCGTTCCAATAGAGCGGCCTATACATCAGGTACTGGAACTGCATGACATCGCTTCCAGTTGCATCGGAGCCATTCACCAGAGGGAAGATGTAATTCGGGACCGATCCGGGCTGCTGAGCAATGGTCACAGTGCCTCCACCCGATTGGGCCGCTGACACACCAGATGTCAACCCGCCGATAGGCGCGGCTAAGGCGACTAGGCCACAAAGTACTCCTAAGGCTGCCAGTCGGCCCCTTGTCACGGATTTGGTGCTCATATGGTCATTTCTCCCGTACCTTCCATGGTGGTGGATACCGAACGGAGTTCAGGCTGGTCAGCGTTGCTGGGCCACGGACCGGGCGGCACCGGACGATCGTCGCTAATGAAGGGGCCGGAGGAGGCAAGTCCATCGAGGACATGGACCCGTCCGCCACGCAGCACGATTTGGGTGTCGCCCAGGTTCCGGATATCGGTGAGTGGATCGCCTCCGACAACTAGAATATCTGCGGCCTGTCCAGGCAGCAACATGCCCACGTGGTCAGAGATGCGCAAGAGCGCGGCGGCATGGGAGGTGGCGGAGACAATCGCCTGGTGGGGAGTGAGCCCACAGGCGACGAGCCATTCCAATTCCCAAAGGAGGCTCTCTGGCGGGTTGATCGGCATCGCGGCGTCCGTTCCCGCCACGATGCGAATTCCTGCGGCCTGCGCCCGGCGGACGTTCTCGTGGTGCGCTTGGTACCGACTCTGAACTTCCTCCGCGACGTGGGTGGGCGTAGCCAGGTGTCGGGCGCGCTCGCCAACGTAATGGTACGCCCATACTGTCGGAACATAGAACGTGTGGCGCTCAGACATCAGCGCTAGTGCGTCGTCGTCCATCACGATCCCATGCTCGATTGAATCTGCCCCAGCGCTAATCGCATTTTTGACGCCGGTTGCGTTGGTTGCATGCACGGCCACCGGTCGTCCTAGACCGTGGGCGGCCTCTGCTCCGGCGGCCAGCTCAGCGACGGTGTAGTGCACATCGGTGGGTCGCTCCTTCGCTGAAGCTCCAGAACCGGTGGCCATCAGTTTCAGCGATAGAGCGCCGGCAGCCAATTCCTCTCGCGCCGCCTTCCGCACGCCATCTGGACCATCGGCGAACACCGCGAGCATGGCGCCATGACCGCCAGTCATCGCTATGGCTCGACCGCTCGGGATGATGCGTGGACCGACGGCTTGATCGCTGTCTATGAGGCGTTTGACAGCGAAGATGCCGTGGCCGTGGGAGCCGACGTCCCGGATAGTTGTAATGCCCTTGCCAATTAGGGAGCGAGCATTCCAAAGTCCATAGATCGCAGCGAGCGCCACTGACTCTTGGGATGTGCCCGGAAGATCTCCCCCAGGATCGTCCGGGTGGTACGGAATGCACAGATGGATGTGAGCATCCATCAGGCCCGG